>JAITHX010000112.1 GCA_031279735.1 Prevotellaceae bacterium | reverse complement strand
GACCCGCAATCTTTTCCATCTCCCGAACACTCCTCCGCTCTCCCCGCCGTCCGCAGGTCATTTCAAGTAACAGTTTTGCAAAAAAATGCGACAGTCCAGTTTGCGACACAACCGGAGTTCTGAATTTATAACCCCCGCGTCCGAATGGCAATTCTTAATTCTTAATTCTTAATTCTTAATTTCTCCCCGCGTCCGCAGGCAATTCTTAATTCTTAATTCTTAATTCTTAATTTACAAGTCCCCGCGTCCGAATGGCAATTCATAATTCATAATTCATAATTCATAATTTATAACCCCCGCGTCCGAATGGCAATTCATAATTCATAATTCATAATTCATAATTCCTCAAAGGTCTCTCGTGGAGAATCGCAGAAACAGTCCCCAATAATGTAATGACGACGACGCGAGTCCGACATAAGTTCCGTTGACATGCAGGTTTCTGTATCCCGCATAGAGATCGTAGCGGGGACTGTAAACTACTCCAACCGACCAATAGCCGACATCATCAATCATGTAACTGACGCCGGCGTTCAGCCAGCAGGCGGGATTGAATCGCGAAAATCGGGCTTTCCAGTATTCCCTATCCGTTTCGATGTGGCGCACTGTGGTGAAATCAACGGGCAGAAGCTCGAACGAGAAGGACGCGCCGCCGAACAGTCCGAAATTCCTGTACGAGGGCGTGTATGCGTTCAGCGACAACATTCCGTTGAGTTTATAGACGCGATCGTCAACCTCGTATCCGTTGCCGGAGTACTTCAACCGTCCGCGAACGACGTGAATCCCGCCCGCCGCATCGAGATAGTCGTTGAAAGCATAGTTGCACGACAAGTTCCAGAACAGCGACGGACTAACGTCTAAGTTTCCGCCGAATCCCGCTTCGGCGCTGAGTTCCTGAGCGCGCAAATTCGCGCCCCAACCGAGTGCAATCAATATTGCAAATACTATTTTTGTCATACTTTAAATAATTACGAATTACGAATTACGAATTACGGAATAAACAACTGACTACAGGGTATAAAGTTCGTAATTCAGCTGTTTTTCCTCCCCGCGTCCGCAGGCAACCGACTGTCGGCGGTATGCGTCCGCAGGCAATTCATAATTCATAATTCATAATTCATAATTTATAACCCCCGCGTCCGCAGGCAATTCATAATTCATAATTCATAATTCATAATTAATCAGCGTCCTCTTGAGGAGAATCGCAGAAACAGCCCCCAATAATTCGAGCGCGACGCAGGGAGTCCCGCTTGAGTTCCATTGACCTGTAAATTTCTGTATCCCACATAGAGGTCATAGTGCGGGCTGAAAATGACGCCCAGCGAAAAATACCAGACATCCTCTATATTGTAACTGACGCCGGCGTTCAGCCAGAGGGCGGGATTGAATTGTGAAAATCGGGTGCGGCTGTATTTCTTGTCCGTATCGACGTGGCGCACTTCGGTGAAATCAAAGGGCAGAATTTCGAACGAGAAGGATGCGCCGCCGAACAGTCCGAATTTCCTGAACGAGGGCGTGTATGCGTTCAGCGACAAGATTCCGTTGGGTTTGTAGATGTGGTCGTCGATGTCGTATCCGTTTTCATAATGCTTCAATCGCACATGAAGGAAGTGAACTCCGCCCGCCGCGCCAAGATACGGGTTGAAATTATAGTTGTACGACATGTTCCAGAATTGAGAGAAATCGTATCCCAATCCCAAGTCCAGATTGAGATCCTGAGCGCGCAAACTCGCGCCCGAACCGAGTGCAATCAATATTGCAAATACTGTCTTTGTCATATCTTAGTAATTAAGAATGAATTAATTTGACAGAAGACGACCTCTCCTTGCGGAGAGGTCGTCCAAAGATTAAAAAAATATTTATATATACATATCATCATGCCTAAAGAGGCAGATTGTCGTGCTTTTTGGGAGGATTCGTCAGCTTTTTCGTTGCCAGCTGTCTGAGCGAACGAATAATGCGGAAGCGGGTGTTTCTCGGTTCGATAATATCGTCGATATATCCGTATTTGGCTGCATTGTAGGGATTGGCGAAGGCGTCCTTATATTCCTTTTCCTTTTCGGCAACGAAAGCCGCGGGGTTTTCCGCCGCCGCCGTTTCCTTGCCGTAGAGCACTTCTATTGCTCCCGCCGGACCCATGACCGCTATTTCGGCGGAAGGCCATGCATAGTTCATGTCGCCGCGCAGGTGTTTGGAACTCATCACGCAGTAGGCGCCGCCGTAGGATTTGCGAAGGGTAACGGTGATTTTCGGCACGGTGGCTTCGCCGTAGGCATACAGCAGCTTGGCGCCGTGAAGAATCACGCCTCCGTATTCCTGACCGGTGCCGGGGAGGAAGCCGGGCACGTCAACCAGAGTTACCAGAGGGATGTTGAAAGCGTCGCAGAAGCGCACGAAACGCGCCGCCTTGCGCGAAGAGTTGCTGTCGAGCACTCCCGCCAGCACTTTGGGCTGGTTGGCGACTATTCCCACCGATATTCCGTTGAAACGGGCAAAACCCACGATGATGTTGGCGGCGTAGGATTTGTGTATTTCGAGAAATTCGCCGTTGTCGATTATCGCGCCTATCACTTCATACATGTCGTAGGGAGTGTTGGGGCTGTCGGGAATTATTTCGTTGAGCGAATCCTCCACTCTGTCAACCGGATCGTCGTTAAGCATTTGCGGAGCTTCTTCCAGATTGTTCTGCGGGATGAAACTCAGAAGACGGCGGGTGATCTCTATGCCTTCCTCTTCGGAATCGACGGCGAAATGCACCACGCCCGATTTGGTGGAGTGCACGCTTGCGCCTCCGAGCTGTTCCTGAGTGACATCCTCGCCCAGTACCGTTTTCACGACTTTGGGACCGGTGAGGAACATATAGCTCGATCCTTTGGTCATTATATTGAAGTCGGTCAGCGCGGGAGAATAAACCGCTCCGCCCGCGCAGGGACCGAATATTGCCGAAATCTGCGGAACCACGCCCGAAGCCAGAATATTGCGCTGGAATATTTCGGCGTATCCCGCCAGAGCGTTGACGCCTTCCTGAATCCGCGCGCCGCCCGAATCGTTGATGCCTATCACCGGCGCGCCCACCTTCATTGCCTGATCCATGACCTTGCATATTTTCTGGGCGAGAGTTTCGGAGAGCGAGCCTCCGAACACGGTGAAATCTTGAGCATAAACGTAAACCAGACGACCGTTGACCGTTCCGTAGCCCGTAACGATTCCGTCGCCGAGAAATACGCTCTTTTCCATTCCGAAGTTGGTGCATCTGTGCGTAACGAACATGTCCATTTCCTCGAAACTGCCTTCGTCGAGCAGCATCGCAATGCGTTCCCTTGCGGTATATTTTCCTTTTGCGTGCTGGGCATCGATGCGTTTCTGACCGCCTCCAATCCTGGCTTTTTCGCGCAGCTTGACCAGGTCCTTAACTTTTTCTGTTTGTAAACCCATAGTTCTATTTTAATTTATTTCGGTTTATACTTGCTTTTTGGAAGGGTCTTCGCACAATTCGGTCAGCACTCCGCAAGTTGACTTGGGATGCAGAAATGCGATGTTCAACCCTTCGGCGCCCTTGCGCGGAGCCTTGTCTATCAATTGCACTCCCTTCGCGGACACTTCGTTGAGCGAAGTCTGAACGTCGTTTGCGGCGTATGCGATGTGGTGCAGTCCCTCGCCCTTTTTTTCGATGAATTTGCCTATGGCGCCTTCGGGGTCGGTGGATTCCAGCAGTTCGATTTTGGTTTGTCCAACCTTAAAAAAAGCCGTTTTCACTTTCTGATCAACAACCTCTTCGACGTTGTAACATTTCAGTCCCAAAACGTTTTCGTAGAACGGTATGGCGGTTTCCAGAGATTTTACCGCAATTCCAATGTGTTCGATATGTGTAATTTCCATCACTATTTATTTTAATATTTACATTATATTCATCGGCCGCAAAGATAGTAATTTAATTTGTCAGGAGAATATTGTTCAATTACGAACATTGTTCAATTACGAATTACGACTTACGAATTACGACCGTTGCCGGCGAAGCACTCCATACCCTATACATGGTATGTCCAAAATCCCGTATCAATCTTTAAAATCTTCATCCCGAATTTTGGACAGCCAGCCCCATACTCCATACCGGCGAAGCCTTCGTGTTTCTTCGCGTCTTCTTCGTGTTTCTTCGTGTAATAAACATGTAACAAAAATATTATGACACGAAGAAACACGAAGAAGGCGCGAAGAAACACGAAGGCTTCGCCGGTATATTATGGGGTATGGGGCTGGCTGTCCAAAATTCGGGAAGAAGATTTTAAGACCTGCCCCTGCATTTTGGACACACCAGGGTGAAAGGGGTATTTTTTTCAAAAAACCTTTTTTTATAAAGAATGCAGTTCGGATTTTTAGCACGCAGATGAGACGGATGACGCAGATTTACGCGGATTTGAATCCGCGTAAATCTGTCGAATCCGTCTCATCTGTGTGCTAAGTTATTTCTGACAAGTCCTTAGTCCATCGGGTTCTGCTTCAGTTTGCCGTCGGCTTTGACCACATCGTCCGGATTGTAGGGGAAGACGATATCGGTTGCCGGATTGAACGTGCGTGCAGGCCAGATTTCGACCGGTGTCCACGGTGATTCCGGATTGCTCCGCTCTTCGTGATGACGTCCCGTCTTGGGGGCGTTCAGTTTGTCCCAATCTTCCCAGCGTTTCAAGTCCATGAAACGATCGGAGAACTCGCCCGCCAGTTCGCAGCGACGTTCGTGTTTCAGGTCGTTCATCGTGGCATTGGCATAGACGTCGCCCAGTCCCGCGCGTCGCGTCAATCGGTTGAGTTGTGCGGCAGCGCCGGTGCCGTTCCCCTGCCGAATCAGAGCTTCGGCTTTGAAGAGAATCATTTCGGCGTGGCGTATCAGCGGCAGATTGAGGTCGGTGGTTGGTCGGTCGCCGTTCGGAGATACATTGTCGGAGACGCCGATACCGTTTTCCACCTTCCCGTAGGTAAACGGCTCCATGTACTTTGCCAGCTGGAAGCCGGATTCGAGGTCGGAGGCGGAATGGAAACGACGAGCCTCGCCGAAGAATACGAAAGGGTCGTTGTAGGCGAGGATGGTTGTGCCGCGCCGCTTGTCGCCCGATGCATATTCGTTGTAGAGACCGAGTGTCGGCTTGAAGTAACCCCAGCCGTTGTAGCGTCCCCAGCCCTTGTTTTCGAGCACGACGCCGGGGAACTCGCTGCCGGCGTAGTTGTAGCCCGACGAATTGACCGACCAGATGTATTCGCGGCTCCAGTTGTTGGCGATGGTGAAAACTTCGGCGAAGTCGTCGAGCAGTCCGCGTTTGCCCTCTGTTTCGATACGTTCGACCAGAGGCGGAATTAGCGCCCATTTCGATGCGTCGTGCTGCGCCCAATAGGCATTGACCTTCACCATGTATGCCCATGCGGCAGCCCGATGGGCGCGTCCGTAGTCGCCCGTCGAGTACTCCTCGAAGAGAGGAAGGGACGCTGCCGCCTTTTCCAAATCCCGCATAATCAGGTCGTAGTTCTCCGTAACCGATGCCCTCTGTTCGGGAATTTTGTATTCATACAGATCATAGTCTTCATAGCGGTCGAACGGTACGCCCTGTTCGGCGCGTCCGTAGCGATAGGCGATATGAAAATGGAGGAAGGCGCGCATGAAGTAAGCTTCGCCCAGCCGTTTTGTTTCGACCGGCGTCAGAGAGCTTTTCTTGAGCAGACGATAGATCATCCAGTTTGCTTTGGCGATATATTCGTTGAACAACTGCCAGTTGGAGCGCAACGAGGATTCGCGTCCGGTGTAGGTGAAGTTGGCGAGATTATTCTGGTCTTCGCCGCGGTTTCGCCCGTATATAAAATCGTCGCCTCCGCCCGCCTGTTCCCAGAACAGGTCGCGTCCGAAGGAGGTTTCGTCGTTGAGCATCCAGTAGATGGCGTTCATCGCGTCGGTAGCGTCCTTGTCGGTGGCGAAGAAAGTCCCGTCGCTGGGCACTTTCTCCGGTTTGACGTCCAGAAAGTCGCCGCACGACGACATGCACAGGGCGACGACAGCGGCTGATAGTGTAATGATATAACGTTTCATATTTCCTTTTCCTTTTTTCTTTGTTTGCATGATCAGTAAGTAAGTTTTATGCCGAACGAGAATATTCTCGGAACGGGATAGCGTCCGCCGTCCAGTCCCTTGCCGCCCACTTCGGGGTCCATGCCCGAGTATCGTGTGAAGGTGTAGAGGTTGTCGATGCTCAGATTCACCGACAGGCTGCTTTTTCTTTCCCTGAGCGCGGGCGACGCCTTGCGTATCAATTCGTCGAGCGAGTAGGCGATATTGACGTTCTTTATGCGCAGGTATGAGGCGTCTTCGAGATACCAGTCGGAATTGGTCGTAAAATTGTTGTTTGCGTCCGTTGCCGAGAGGCGCGGAATATCGTTTGTAGTCGGGTAGGCGTCCAGTATCCTGTTCCAGCGGTTGAAATTCCCCTGCGATTCGTTCAGGGCGATGAATTTCCATGCGTTGAAAGCCTTCGCTCCCGAAATGCCCTGCAACATCACGCTGAATGAAAGATTCTTCCACGAGACGCCGCCGGTGAACGCATAAGTCAGGTCGGGCATGTAGGATCCCTTATGGACGCGGTCGTCGTCGTTGATTTTTCCGTCGCCGTTCCGGTCAACGAACTTCAGGTCGCCCGCCTTTGCATTGGGTTGAATGCGGTTGCCTTGCTTGTCCACGTAGGCGGCGGCTTCCGCATCGCTGCGGAACAGTCCGTCGGTCTCGACGAGCCAGTAGGTATAAAGCGGGTCGCCTTCGCGCGTGCGGAAGGGACGTAGAGTTTCCCTGAAATTGTCGTCCTCTATCCATACCGGTTTTGTTCCGGTGACCGGATCGGTGGCGCCTATGTCGTGCACTCGGTTTTTCAGAGCCGACAGATTGGCGCTCACGAAATATCCGACTTCTCCCGTCCGGTCGTTCCATCCGGCGGAGAACTCGAATCCGCGATTGCGTATTTCACCTTCGTTGACTTTCTTCGCCTCAAGTCCGATATAGGCTGGCCAGCCGCTGTCCTGATCCTTGATGAGATTGTAGGTACGTTTGGCGAAATAGTCGGCGGAAAAGCTAAGCCGTCCCTTCAATAGTTCCACGTCCAGCCCGAAATCGGTCTGTTCCGACGTTTCCCAAGTCAGATATGGATTGAAAGCTCTGCGGTTATGCACCATGATCGACACCAGCGGGGTGTTTATTCCAACTTGTCCGCCCACGTCGTTCGAGTTGAACATGTCGAGCACGGGATTGCCGTAGGCGTAATCCAGCGTGCTGAGATTTCCGATTCGCCCCCAGCTGGCGCGCACCTTCAGCAGCGACAATGCGTCGGACTTGGGAAAGAACCCCTCTTCCGAGATTTTCCATGCGGCAGTGAGGGCGGGGAAGTCGCCGTATTTCTTGTTCTTGGGCAGGCGTCCAGCATAGTCGCGACGATAGGAGGCGGTGGCGAAATAGCGGTTGTTCCAGCTGTAGGACACTCGCCCGACGAGCGAGACGTTGTTGTCGGGAACATCGTAAAAGTCTTCGGGGTTCGTGACCGTTTCGGCGTAGTTCAGATACTGATAAATCTCCTCTTCGCTTTCAAATCCCTGTGCGCGCACCAGAAAGCGCTTTTTACGCTGGGCGTTCGCCGAGCTTGAAAGCAGCACGTCGAGCTTGTGATAGCCGAACGATCGGTCGTAGTTCAGCGTATTCTCCGTTTCCCAGCGATTGTAGCGCGACGATTCGTATTCCAGACTGCTGTTGAGCATCGGTTTGCCCGGTTCGGGACGCTTGGGGTTGAAGTTCTTGTAGAAATAGTTCTCCAGCTTGTAGGTGAACCGGCTCGTGAACCTCAGACCGGGAATCGGTTCAAGTATTTCGAGAAACGTGGACGAGGAAATCGACGTCGGGCGAGAATAGCGGGTTGCCGCCTCCAGCGAACGCACCGGATTGATCACGTCGCCGTGAATGTCGGCGAAATTACTGCCGTATTGGGCGGAATAGTTCGGATCCTTGGGCGCTGTACCGCCGTAGGTGCCGTCGGCATAACGCACTTCGGCATTGCGCGGCATCATCAGCGCCGAGAGTATGACGCCGCTGTATCCGCTCTCGGTGTCGGTTCCGCGGCTGTTGCTGTTGTTCCAAAAGAAATCCTCGCGCAGCCGAACGTGCCGACTGATTTTAAACGACGCATCGTAACGCAGGCTGAGGTCTCGACTGTAGGTGGATATCAGAATACCTTCCCTGTTGTTGTACTGCAGGGATAGGCGGTTGCTGAAGTTTTCCGTTCCCGCGTTGACCGATACGTTGTGACGCTGAAAGAGCGCGGTACGCGAGATAGCGTCAATCCAGTCCGTGCGTGTTTGGGCGATATACGGATTCTTGGTTTCGTCCCATCCGTCGGGCAAGGTGGCTCCGGCGGCTTCGAGAGCTTTCCGGCGCACTGCCTTTTCTTCCTCAATGGTTAGGGATTGAGGCATGTTGACGGGATGCGTCAAGCCGTAATTACCTTCATAGCTGACGGAAGGTTTGCCGGCTTTCGCCCGTTTGGTGGTGACCATGATTACACCCGCCGACCCGGAATAGGCACCGTAGATGGCGGCCGAGGCAGCGTCCTTCAAAACGACGATACTTTCGATATCGTTCAGGTTCATCGGAGCGCCCGGCACTCCGTCAACCACCCAAAGCGGCGATTCGGGATTGGTTCCACTACCCTGCGGACGGCGCGATCCCTGTCCCCGAATACTGATGACGGCGCTTTGCGTCGGATCGCCACCCTGAGCGGTAACGGTCACGCCCGGAATCTGTCCCTGTAGCAAATCGGTTGCGCCCGACACCGGACGGCTTTTTACGACATCCATATTCTTGACCGTTCCTATGGATGCCGACAAATCGGCTTTGCGCGCCTGAACGCCGTAGCCAAGCACGACCACCTCCTCGATCAATCGGGTGTCTTCCTGCAAAACGACCCGAATAGTTCGTCGGTTGCCCACAGATTCTTCCGCACTCGCGTATCCGACGTGTGAAAACACCAGAGTTGCGGAGACATCGGATACGCTGAGGGAGTATTCGCCGGAAAGCCCTGTAATCACGCCGTTTGTCGTACCCTTGACAATTACGCTGACCCCTGACAAGGCGTCTCCGTTGGCATCCGCTACTGTGCCGCTCACAGTGACCGACTGTGCAAAGGCTATTCCCGCGGAGAACAGCCACGTGATGCACATCGTCAGCAAGATTCTAATTTTCTTCTGCATAAAAATATTTCGTTTGATTCAACAATAAAATTATTTCAATAAAATCGCTAATACACACATTATAATTTTCCCAACATGACGAACATTCGTCGTTTTCTCATTGTTTTTGTCGAACAAAAGTACGTATTTTATACAACACTCATGTTACCTTGTCGTTACTTTTTCATTACATTCGGAACTCCGGTTGCGGATAACATCTTGCGTCTAATACATGCTATTTGTTAATTGTTAATTGTTAATTGTTAATTGTTAATTGTTAATTGTTAATGCCTGCGGCTCAATATCTCCGTTTCACTCCACCCGTCCGATAGGCATTAACCATTAACCATTAACCATTAACCATTAACCATTAACCATTGGTAGTGTCTCAAATCGTATGATTCGCGAGGATGAAATTGGAGGCTGCGGTGACCGGCAGCCTCCAATGACCTGCGGACGGCGGGGAGAGTCGGGGAGCGTTCGGCAGATGGAAAAGATTGCGGGTCAAGCCCGCAATGACCGTCCGGCCGCAGGGAGCGTTCGGGAGGCGAGCTGGACAACCGGACAACCGGACAGCCGGAACGCTCCATTCGGCCGGACGGTCATTGTTGGCTTGACCCGCAATCTGTTCCATCTC
>JAITHX010000054.1 GCA_031279735.1 Prevotellaceae bacterium | reverse complement strand
CCCGCAATCTTTTCCATCTCCCGAAGACTCATCTGCTCTCCCCGCCGTCCGCAGGTCATTTCAAGTAACAGTTTTGCAAAAAAATGCGACAGTCCAGTTTGCGACACAACCGGAGTTCTGTAATTGTTAATTGTTAATTGTTAATTGTTAATGCCTATCGGACGGGTGGAGTGAGACGGAGACACTGAGCCGATAGGCACTAACCACTAACCACTAACCACTAACCACTAACCACTAACCACTAACCACTAACCACTAACCACTAATCACCGTCTAACAATCTTAACTATCAGTAGAAGAATAATTCCGAACAGCAGCACGTATCCTGCTAATGCCGCCTTTTCGGTGATTTCGTAGGATTCGGGGGCGAATTTGAATTCTATTTCGTGTTCGCCTTCGGGGATTTCTATTGCGCGCAGAATATAGTTGGCGCGCAGAATAGGCGTTTCTTTGCCGTCGATGCAGGCGTGCCAGCCTTTGGGATAATATATTTCGGAGAAGACTGCCAGCCGTTGCGTTCCGGCGAACGACCGGTATTTTATTCGATTGGGGGTATAGTCGGTAAGTTTTATGTTTGCCGTGCTGTCGCTGGCAACGAGCGTCGAATCCGGTTCTTTGGCGAGAGCGAAATGTTTGTCTATGACGGCGGTTCGGCGCGGGTCGATGTCGGCGAGGGCGGCTATTTCTTCGTCGGGGCTGTTCGCGGCGAGGGTTTCGGCAACGAACCATGCGTTGCCCATCGCGTTTCGGTTGCGCATGAGGCGCTGCCGGTTGTCGGCGTCGGGCAGAATCAGGTATTTGGTGTTGAGCATGTCGATAACGTTGAAACGCTTTGTTCCGTAGAGGGCTTGAGCGTTGCTGGCGTTTACCGTTCCGAGATAGCGTTCTATCAGGTCTTGGTAGCGGCGCAGTTTTGCGGCGTGATAGCCGCCGGTCGATTTGTGGCGGAACGAGGTGGTGGCGTCGTTGTAGGTGTCGACCGAGAGATTTAGCACTCGGTAGTTCGGGTCTCTGTCCTTCAGTATTTCGTCGTCCACAGTGTTTCCGGGCACCACGGCTCCGAGATTCTTTTGGCGGGGATGGAAATGTTCGCCGTTGAGATAGCGTTTGTCGGCGTTCCACAAATCCGCGAGAATCAGAATAGTGACGGCGGCGATGAAAAGCGTCGGTTTCATTCGCAGGCGCACGAACAGCAGCACGAGTCCCGCGCCTATACCTATTATAATAAGCGAACGCCATGCGTCGGCGCGAAAGACGGAGATTCGCGTCGTTTCGAGGATGTCGCGCATTGCCGAGTAGATTGCCGGATTTTGTGACGCCGCCCCTGCGAACGCTTCCGCTTCCCTGTTGCTGAGGAAGTCGAAGAACAGCGAGGGGGCAATCAGGAAGAGGGCTGTAAGTCCGGCGGTGCATCCGAGAGCGATGTTGAACTCTTTTCGCTTTTCGCGCACCGCAGAGGGATGACGCACTATTTCGTTCAGCGTCATGACGGCGAGAATCGGGATGCAGAGTTCGGCGATGACGAGCATCGACGACACGGCGCGCAGTTTATTGTAGTACGGGAAATTGTCTATCATCAGGTCTGTGAGCCACATCATATTGCTGCCCCACGAAAGCGCCAGCGACATCAGCGTGCCGGCGAGCAGAACCCACTTGAGGCGGCTTCGCGCGATGAACAGTCCGAAGATGAACAGGAACATGACGAAGGCGCCTGCGTACACCGGTCCCGATGTGCCGGGCTGATTTGCCCAGTAGGAGTTTTGGTACATGAGCTGTCGGGCGACTTCATTTTTCGCCTGCGCCGGAATGCGCGAATCGCTCTGAACCTCGTCGCGAATCCGTTCGGCGGCTGCTCTGTTGTTGCCGAGCAGTCCCGACGCTCCGCCCTTGGCGTTGGGTATGAGCAGCGAGAAGGATTCTCCCTGTCCGTAGCTCCAGCCGGTGATGTAGGAGCGTTCGAGGCCTCCTTCCGTTTTGTCGGATTTTCCGTCGCGGGAGAGTTCCGAGCCGCCGCGGATGGAGTATTTCGCGTATTCGGCAGTGTGATACATGTTGGTGAGATTGACCGACAGCGCCGTGACTGCCGCGAGCGCCAGCATCGCGCTGGCGGCGAAGAACTGCGCTAACGCCTGCCGCTGCACTGCAACAATAAATTCTCCAATTATGTAGATCAGCATCAGCAGTCCGAAATAGTAGGTCATCTGAGGATGGTTCGACACGAGCTGCAGGGCGAGATACAGCGCCGTCACCGCCGTTCCAAGCAGATACTTGCCGCGATATGCCCAGATGATGCCCGCGAACGTGGGGGGAATGTAGGCGAGCGTGCAGAACTTCCAGAGGTGTCCCGCCTGTATGATTATTATGAAATAGGACGAAAAAGCGTAGGCAATGGCTCCCGCTATCGACAGCCACGGATTGATTCGCAATGCCATGAAGAGGATAAACGCTCCAATCAGCATAATGAAAAGCAGGTTTGCAGGCGAGGGGAGGAAGTAGAGCCAGGTCAGACGCTGGATGAAACTCAGCGCGCTGAGGCTCGGATAGCCCGGCGCTATCTGGTAGAGGGGCATCCCTCCGAAAAGGCTGTTGGTCCACAGCGTCCGTTCGCCTGTTTGTTGTGTAAATTCGTTCTTTTCCTGACCGATAGCCAAGCCCGAAATCATGTCGTGCTGATGGAGAACCTTGTTCTGGAATATTTCCGGCATGAAGTATGCCAGCGAAAGAATGAGAAAAATGACCGGAGCCACGATATAAGGCAAATTATGCTTCTGATTAGACGATGTTTCTTTCATTACACACTTATTTTTTATCTTATTTTTTATCGGGCGCAAAAGTAATAAGAAATTTGGATTTTCGGAACATCCCTCTTACCTTTGCGCCTCAATTTTACGGAATCGTATGAAAAAAGTATTGTTTATCGACAGAGACGGAACCCTGGTCGTCGAACCCGCTGGAGACTGTCAGCTCGACAGTCTCGAAAAGCTTGAGTTTTATCCCGGTGTCTTCAGCTGCCTCGCGCGAATTGCCGCAGAACTCGACTACGAACTCGTCATGGTCACGAATCAGGACGGACTGGGGACGGATTCGTTTCCCGAAAGCGACTTCCTGCCCGCTCATCGCAAAATTATCCAAGCGATGGAAAACGAAGGCATAAGATTCGCCGCTGTGCACATCGACAGGAGTTTCCCGCACGAAAATCTCCCGACGCGAAAACCGGGCACAGGCATGTTGACCGCCTATCTCGGCGGCGACTACGATTTGGAAAACTCTTTCGTCATCGGCGATAGGCTTACCGACGTGGAACTTGCACTGAATCTCGGAGCAAAGTCCATTCTCCTTGGCGGCAATTCGCCCGACGCCGCTCTCAACGCATCGGGATGGGCGGAGATATACGCCTTTCTCAGCCGGCGCCCGCGCACGGCGCACGTGAAACGCAAGACTTCCGAAACCGATATAGACATCCGAATCAATCTCGACGGCACGGGCATGGCGGACATCTCGACCGGAATAGGATTCTTCGACCATGTACTCGAACAGATAGCGCGGCACGGCGATATAGACCTCCGCATAGCAGTGAAGGGCGACTTGCATGTTGACGAGCACCACACTGTCGAGGATACCGCAATAGTGCTCGGCGAAGCGTTTTTGCAGGCGCTCGGCAGCCGCAGGGGTACGGAACGCTACGGATTCCTGCTGCCGATGGACGACTGTCTGGCGCAAGTTGCCGTTGACTTCGGCGGACGACCGTGGTTAGTGTGGGACGCGAAGTTCGAACGGGAAATGATAGGAACGATGCCCTCCGAAATGTTCCGCCACTTCTTCAAATCCTTTTCCGACAATGCCAAATGCAATCTGAACATTAAAGCCGAAGGCGAAAACGAACACCACAAGGCGGAAGCCATATTCAAAGCCTTTGCAAGAGCAGTGAAAAATGCGGCGGCGCGGACGGGCAGGGCAGCGATACCGAGCACTAAGGGCACGCTATAAAATTCCTGTAAAGTCAAATGATCGCAATAATAAAGTACAACGGAGGCAATACCGCGTCGGTGAAGAACGCGCTCGACAGATTGGGATGCGAAAGCGAGATAACCGACAATCACGAAACGATTCTTGCCGCCGATAGGGTAATATTCCCCGGCGTGGGCGAAGCGAGTTCTACAATGCGCTATTTGCGAAGCCGGAACATGGATAAACTCATCGTCGGACTGCGACAGCCGACGCTCGGCATCTGTCTGGGACTCCAGCTGATGTGCAGAACGTCGGAAGAAGGCGCCGCCGAAACCGCCGCCGAAACCCGGTGCCTCGGAATATTCGACACGAAAGTGCGACTGTTTCCTCCCCTCGACATAGTGCCGCACATCGGGTGGAACAATCCCCTGAACATGCGTTCGGCGCTGTTCCGCGGCATAGAACCCGGAGCCGACTTCTATTTCGTCCACAGCTACTACGCCGAACCGTGCAGCGAGACCATAGCCGAAGGAGACTATATTCTGCCCTTTTCAGTCGCCCTAAAAAAGGATAATTTCTACGGCGTACAGTTCCACCCCGAAAAGTCGGCGGAAGCCGGAGCCATACTCCTCCAAAACTTTCTCTCCCTTTAATTGTTGGTATAGCGAACAGCAATTTTATAACTATTTTATAACAACTTTATAACTATTCTCATGTTAATTAGGATACATCCCGATTCGCCGGAAGAAAGAGCGATAGAGAGAGTGGCGGAGATTCTGCGCAACGACGGAGTAGTGATCTACCCTACCGATTCGGTATATTCCATAGGCTGCTGGCTGCGCGGCAAGAAAGCTCTCGACAGAATAAGGCAGATACGGGGCATGAAGCAAAAGCATAATACCTTTTCGCTGATATGCGACAGTTTGAGCAATCTCTCGGACTATGCCAAAGTAGATAATCCCGTTTTCAAAATACTGAAAAAGAATCTGCCCGGAGCTTTCACCTTCATCTTGCCCGCATCGGGTCGAGTGCCGGACAAGCTGCTCGGAAAGCGCAAGCAGATAGGACTTCGCATCCCCGACAACAGAATTGCCACAGCCATTGTCGCGCAGCTGGAATGCCCTCTGCTCGGCGTCTCGCTCAAGGGCAACGACGAGTTTTCGGAGTATTTCACCGATCCAGAACTCATCGAAGAGCGTTTCGGACGAATGGTCGATGCCTGCATCGACGGCGGCACGGGCGGAATAGTTCCCTCTACCGTAGTGGACTGCACTAATCGCGAATTTGAAATACTGCGACAGGGCAGGGGAGAGCTGATAGTTTGATATATGACAGTTTAACACAATAGCACTTTAGTTTTATGCAAACAAAAAATATTCAGTCCCGAAACAATCTTCGGGACTATGCGCAACTGTTTCTCGGCGCATTTGTAATGTCGGTAAGTTTCGTGTTCTTCATTTCGCCCTACCGTCTCGCGCCCGGAGGCGTTTACGGCATATCCATCATGCTTCACTATCTGTATGAGATGAATCACAACGCGCTGCAAAGCCTGCTGGGAATAGAAATGTTCCAGAACCTCGACATAAGCGTGGCGGCGCTATGCATGGACGTTCCGCTGTGTATTGCCGGCACGTGGATTCTGGGCAAAGCGTTCGGCGTGAAAACCGTAGTGAGTTTCCTCGCTATGGCGCTCTTCACCTTCATACTCGAAAACACCTACGGCTACGACCCCTTCGTTGACGACATCATGCTCTCGGTTATCTTCGGCGCCGTCTTTCTGGGGATAGGCAGCGGTCTGATATTCCGCACCGGAGCAACCTCCGGCGGCACCGACGTCATCTCCATGATCCTTTCCCGCAAGCTGCACGTCTCGCTCGGCGTCATGGTGATCATCGTCGATTCCTGCGTGGTGATGCTCTCGCTCGTAGCCTTCAACGACATAAAAATACCCCTCTACTCCTTCATCATCATCTACATCACCGGACGAATAGTCGATGCCGCCGTCTATGGTTTCCGCAAAATCAAAACCCTCCTCATCGTTTCCGACAAACACGAAGAAATAGCGCGATTCATCCTCGCCCTCGACCGCGGAGGAACCATCATCCACGGCAAGGGAATGTACACCGGACGACAAAAGGAAGTCATCTTCAGCAACCTCAGCCTCAAGGAAGCCAACATCGTGAAACAATACATCCGCAAAGTCGATCCCGACGCCTTCATCACCGTTATCGACGCCGGACAAGTGGTAGGCGAAGGCTTTATCAATTATGAATTATGAATTATGAATTATGAATTGCCTGACGGGATTCATCAATTACGAATTACGAATTACGAATTACGACTGCGGACGTACAGCCGAAGCGGGTCGTAATTCGTAATTCGTAATTCGTAATTCGTAATTGACACGTCCGACAGGCAATTCATAATTCATAATTTATAATTCATAATTAACGAAGCTTTCATGAAGTTCATATACGGAGCGATGTGCTCGAAGAACCTGCGATAGCCCGCGCACAGATAATTCAAGCCCGATTCGCCGTCGGGAGTGGTCGCGATGCGGTTCTTCGGACACTCGCCCCGACACGCGAACAGATATTTGCAACTCCGGCAGCAGCGCGGCAGCCCGTCGCGCTTCGCCGCGCCGAACGAAAGCTGCGCGTCGGAGTACATCATCTCTACGAGCGTCTGCTTGTGCAGATTGCCGAGACGATATTCGGGAAAAACAAAGTGATCGCAGGAATACACGTCGCCGTTAAATTCGGCAGCGCCGGCATGACCGCAGGTCTCGGCGAATATGCACACTCCCGGACTTGCGCCGACCCAGTTAGCCAGCGCCGAGTCAAAGTATTGAACGAAAAATTGCCCGACATCCTTCCTTACCCACTCGTCGAAAACCGCAATGAGAAAGTCGCCCCACTTTTCAGGATGCACGCTCTGGGGAGTCAGTTCGCCCGACGGAAGAGTTTCCACCACGGGCGCAAATTGTATGAATCGCGAATCCGTTTCTTTGAAAAAGCGGTAGAACTCTAAGGGGTAGTCGACGTTGAACGAGTGAACCACTCCCATAGCGTTGTATTCGACACCGTGTTTTTTCAACAGCTCTATGCCGTGCAGCACGCGCGCGAATGTTGGGCGATCGCCGGACGACCGCCGATAAACGTCGTGCAAACGCTCGGGTCCGTCGATAGAGATGCCGACCAGAAAATCGTTCTCCCTGAAAAAGCGGCACCATTCGTCGGTCAGCATAGTCCCGTTTGTCTGGATTGAATTGGCGATTTTCATCCCCCGTCCGTAAATCCGCTGGAACTCGAGCGCCTTCCGGTAGAACGCTATGTCGCGCAGGAGAGGCTCGCCTCCGTGCCATGCGAAAACAGCCTCGTCAACAGTCTGCGAACGCAAGTACTGGCGGGTAAATTCCTCGAGAGTGTCGCAGTTCATGTCATACTGTTTGCGAGCGGGGTACAAACTTTTCTTGTCGAGATAATAACAGTAGCCGCAGCGAAGATTGCACGCTGCGCCGGCGGGCTTTACCGTTACGTAGAGCGGCGCGGCAAACGGGCGGGCGGTGCCGGCGGTCACGGCTCGTCGGTTTTCAGTTCGCTGCGAAACCTGTCCAATGCCCCTTGAAGCCGCGCGGCGACGGGCGCGAAAGCAGGATCGCCGTAAACATTGTTCATTTCCGACGGATCGCTCTCAAGATCGTACAGTTCCGCGCAATCCGCGTCGCAGCCCGCCTCCTTGCCGAAGCCCCGCCCGTAGAAGCGAATCAGTTTGTAGCGCTTGTCGCGAACGCCCTCGTGACGGCGAACGCGATGTATTGCCGGATAATCGTAGTAGTGATAATACAGATATTCGCGCCAGTCGTCCGGAACAGCGCCGTCGAAAAGAGGCTCCAGCGACCGCCCGCTCATCGCCTCCGGTTTCGACACTCCCGCAACGGCAAGATATGTCGGGGCAAAGTCGAGATTTTGAACCAGTGCATTGCACACTCCGTGACGAACAACGCCCGGATAGCTTACTATAAGCGGCGTTCCGAACGATTCTTCATACATGAAGCGCTTGTCGAACCAGCCGTGTTCGCCCATATAAAAGCCCTGATCGGAAGTGTAAACCACCATAGTGTTCTCGCGCAGACCTTCGCGTTCGAGCCAGTCGAGCAAACGACCCACTTCGTCGTCTATAGTCTTGATGCAGCGCAGATAGTCGCGCAGATAATTGTTGTATTTCCACCGGACGAGTTCTTCGCCCCCAAGACCGTCGGCTATGAACTTCGCGTTTCGCGGCGCGTATGCCTCAGTCCACACCCTGAGCTGTTCGGGCGTAAGCCGTTCCAGATCGCTGACCGCCGTGGCGATGTTCCATTCGCCGTCGTAGGGCGGAACGGTTCGCAGCTCGGTCGCTTTCAGGTCGTAGATGAGCGTCATGTCGTTCGCCACGCTCATTTCCTGCGAGCGCGCGGCGTCGCAGCGAGTCGAATAGTCGTCGCGGAAATTGGCGGGGAGAGGAAACTCAACATCGTCGTACAGATTGAGATATTTCCCTTCGGGCATCCAGTTGCGGTGCGGCGCCTTGTGATGCACAAGCAGGCAGAACGGTTTGCCGGCGTCGCGTTTTTCGAGAAATTCTATCGAATGGTCGGTTATCAGTTTCGTGGCGTAGCCCTCTTCGCGCAGATATGCGCCGCGGGATTCGGGAGTCTTAAATTCAGGGTTATAATAGTCGCCCTGGTCGTTAAGCACGCAATAGTAGTCGAACCCCTTGGGTTCGCACTGCAAATGCCACTTGCCTACCACTCCGGTCTGATAGCCCGCGTCGCGCAGAAGTTCGGAAAAAAAGACTTTTGTAGTGTCTATGCCTGCGCCGAGCGCCCGCTGTCCGTTCTGATGACTATACAAGCCGGTCATCAGACACGCGCGGCTCGGAGTGGACAGCGAATTTTCGACAAACGCCCTGCCGAACAGCATGCCCGACGCCGCCAGACGGTCGATATTCGGCGTGGGAGCTATGCGCGACAGCGGATGTCCGTAAGCGCTTATAGTCTGGAGTGAATGATCGTCGCACATTATATGCACAATGTTGGGTTTGCGGGATTTCGCCGGCGCAGCGAGCGAAATCACGGCAATACTTACAGTTATCGTTTTCTTCATTGCTTTAATATTTTAAAATTTCAGGAACAAAAGTATAAAAATTAGCGGTTAGCGGTTAATTGTTAATTGTTAATTGTTAATTGTTAATTGTTAATGCCTTCCGGCTCAGTGTCTCCGTCTATCTCCACCCGTCCGGAAGGCACTAACCACTTTTAGTGGTTAGTGGTTAGTGGTTAGTGGTTAGTGCCTTCCGGCTCAGCGTCTCCGTCTATCCCCACCCGTCCGGTAGGCACTAACCACTAACCACTAACCACTAACCACTAATTAAGTGGTTAGTGCCTTCCGGCTCAGCGTCTCCGTCTATCCCCACCCGTCCGGTAGGCACTAACCACTAACCACTAACCGCTAACCGCTAACCGCTAATTAATTCGTCGGATTATTTTCGCGACAGTATCGTTTTGCGGTATGCTTTTCATAAAACAGTATGTATTAGACTTAAGATGTTATCCATTTCTGGAGTTCCGGAGTTCTTGATTTTAACACGACGGAAGTATATTCCGCATCCCTTAAAACAGCAGCCGGATATTGTACGACAGCAGCCGGATTGTTTGCGACAGCAACCGGATTGTTTGCGACAGCAGCCGGATTGTTTGCGACAGCAGCCGGATTGATTGCGACAGCAACCGGATTGTTTGCGACAGCAAACGGAATGTTAGCGACAGCAACCGGATTGTTTAGGACAGCAGCCGGATTGTTTAGGACAGCAGCCGGATTGTTTGCGACAGCAACCGGATTGTTTGCGACAGCAACCGGATTGTTTGCGACAGCAACCGGATATTGTACGACAGCAGCCGGATTGTTTGCGACAGCAACCGGATTGTTTGCGACAGCAACCGGATTGTTTGCGACAGCAACCGGATTGTTTGCGACAGCAACCGGATTGTTTAGGACAGCAATTGGATTGTTTAGGACAGCAATTCGTTTTTTGTCCTAAAAAAACGGATTTTTTAGGGCGGCAATAACAATATTTATGACGGATATTACTTTATTAATCACCGGTTTTAATCTGCGGAAGACCGATGCGCGCATATTTTGCGCCCATGAGTGACGACGCTTTCAGGAATCAGGAATCAGGAATTAGGAATCGCCCGCCGGAAATTAAGAATTATGAATTATGAAGTGCCATTCGGAAATTAAGAATTAAAAATTAGAAATCCAGAACTCCAGAAGCGGGAAATACTTTACGTCTAATATATAGCGTTCGGCAGATGGAAAAGATTGCGGGTCAAGCCCGCAATGACCGTCCGGCCGCAGGGAGCATTCAGGAGTCGAGCGGGACGGCAGGACACGGACGATTGGACGAATGGACGGACGGAACGCTCCCTGCGGCCGGAACGCTCCCTGCGGCCGGACGGTCATTGCGGACTTGACCCGCAATCTTTTCCATCTCCGGAACTCTCCCCGCCGTCCGCAGGTCATTTCAATTAACAGTTTTGCAGAAAAAATGCGACAATCCGGTTTGCGAGACTTCTGGAGTTCTGTCATAAAAATCTTCATTCCGAATTTTGGACAGCCAGCCCCATACCATAATGTCCTATACCGGCGAAGCCTTCGTGTTTCTTCGTGCCTTCTTCGTGTTTCTTCGTGTCATAATATTTTTGTTGCATGTTTATTACACGAAGAAACACGAAGAAGGCGCGAAGAAACACGAAGGC
>JAITHX010000044.1 GCA_031279735.1 Prevotellaceae bacterium | reverse complement strand
CGACGACGTGATTGAGCGGGTGCTGCGCCCTCACTACTGGAATCGCTGGCGGGCTGACGAAATCGCGAATCAGAGCCTCGCGGAGATTCTGGTGGACTGGGTATGGGCGAGCGGCACGCCGGGCATCGCCATTCCGCAGGAAATTCTGCGCGTGAAAGCCGACGGAATAGCGGGTCCGAAAACCCTTGCCGCTCTCAACGGCACGCCCGACCCGCGAAGGCTGTTCGACAGAATCAAGGCTGAACGACACCTTTATCTGGCTAAAATCACAGTGCGGCGTCCCGCTAACCTGAAATTCCTCGTGGGCTGGACGAACAGACTGAACGACATTATTTATTAATTACGAATTACGAATTACGAATTACGAATTACGAATTACGAATTACGAATTACGGGAGACAGGAAGTGTATGACAATAAATATAAAACGGAGTAAAGCCGAAAATCTGGAAAAGAGTAGGCATGAATTATTTTATGATTAATATTTTATTAAAATGAAAACATTAAGATTATTTTTAACACTGCAATTGATTTTTGCAAGCCTTGCTTTCGCATCGTGCAGCAAGGACAAGGATGGCGCGGAAACCAACAAGCGCATAGACTACACTGACGGCAGCATTGAAAAGTCCGGCGGGCTGAACCTGAATCGCATTATCGTGCTGACGGGATCGCTAACAGCCAATCTGGGCGAATGGCTGATTGCAGGCTTGCAGCCCTACATAGACGTGGTGCTTATAGGGTCGAAAACGGACGGCACCAACGCTTACGGAACTTCCACATGGACTTTGCCCGACAAAAAGCAAACACTGAGTTTGGTAACCTCTCTGGTTGAAAACTCTGCGGGCAAGAACACGCTCGGAGGCCTGACGCCCGCGCACAGCGTTGCCGACGGTCTCGACAGGGATTGGGGCGACCGCGAGGAAAGCCTCCTGAAGGCGGCTCTCAAGTTCGCGGAAACGGGACAGACCAAGAGCAACCTCACGCGCGCCGCGCTTCAAAGCCGGTTGCCCGTTGTGCGCGAATATGCTCCGGCGGAGGCGCTGCCGCTGCCGAAGGAGGTTTTTCCCGTTGCGGACGCAAAATAACATTAAAAATAAAGAATAAGAACATGAAATTGAGTTTTATTAAAACGGCAGTCCTGTGTCTGATTGCGGGATTGAGCCTGAGCGGGTGCCAGAAAGACGAACCCGACGACAAAACCGTTCCGGTTGCGGGCGTGAGTCTGAACAAAACCTCGCACGCCCTGACGGTGGGCGAAACCTTCGCGCTGACTGCTGCCGTAACGCCGAACAATGCCACGAACAAAACGCTCGAGTGGACAAGTTCCAGCGCCGAAATAGCCTCGGTGGCCGACGGAACCGTAACCGCCGTCGCCGCCGGCGAAGCGGTGATAACCGTCCGTGCCGCGGACGGCGGCAAAACCGCCTCCTGCACCGTAACGGTGACGGAAGTGGTGATTCCGGCGGCGGAAGTGAGATTGAGCGTGTCCTACACTATTCTGGCACCGGGCGAAACCTTCGCGCTTACGGCTACCGTAGCGCCGGACGACGCCACGAACAAAACGCTCGCGTGGACAAGTTCCAATGCCGAAATAGCCTCGGTGGCCGACGGAACCGTAACCGCTGTTGCCGTCGGAGAAGCGGTGATAACCGTCAGCACGGAGAACGGAAAAACGGCTGCCTGCATGGTGAAAGTGGTTGAAATACCTGTAATGACTATGACGACAACAGCAGGCACAATCCAGATAGCTTTAGGCGGCAGAACGGCAACCGTGGACTGGGGCGACGGAAACAGCGAGGCTATTGATGCAGGCGGATTTGAACGTTGGATTGAATACACGTATTCAAGTTCGCAAAGTCATACAATAACAATAACCGGATCGTATATTACATATTTTGCTTGCTGGAACAATCAACTTACCTCTTTGGATGTAAGCAAAAACACGGAGCTAATGCGTCTCCGTTGCGACGGTAATCAGCTGACCGCTTTGGATGTGAGCAAAAACACGGCGCTAACGCAGCTATATTGCTACGACAATCAACTGACCGCTTTGGATGTAAGCAAAAACACGGCGCTAACGGCGCTCTCTTGCCATAACAATCAACTGACCGCTTTGGATGTAAGCAAAAACACGGCGCTAACGGGTCTCGGTTGCTCTTACAATCAACTGACCGCTTTGGATGTGAGCAAAAACACGGAACTAACGAAGCTCTATTGCTATACGAATAAACTGACCGCTTTGGATGTTAGCAAAAACACGGCGCTAACGGGTCTCGAGTGCCCCAACAATAAACTGACCGCTTTGGACGTGAGCAAAAACACGGCGTTAACGTATCTCCATTGCAGCGATAATCAGCTGACCGCTTTGGACGTGAGCAAAAGCACGTCGCTAACGTCTCTCTATTGCCTCAACAATAAACTGACCGCTTTGGATGTGAGCAAAAACACGGCGTTAACGTATCTCCATTGCAACGATAATCAGCTGACCGCTTTGGATGTAAGCAAAAACACGGCGCTAACGGAACTCTCTTGCGGCGGTAATCAGCTGACCGCTTTGGATGTGAGCAAAAACATCGCGCTAACGGATCTCAGTTGCAACGATAATCCACTGACCGCTTTGGATGTGAGCAAAAACATCGCGTTAACGAAACTCAACTGCATGGACAATCAACTGACCGCTTTGGATATGAGCAAAAACACGGCACTAATACAGCTTTATTGCGGCGACAATAATCTAAGTGCCGTTGCATTGAACGCTATGTTCGAAACATTGCACAGCAATATAATACCGAATACTCTAAAACGTATAGCTATTGGTGGCAACCCCGGTGCATCCGGCTGCGATATAACCATTGCCGGACGAAAAGGATGGACTTGGTAGCGTCTTTGTAAAAGTTTGAAGAGACAGAAAATCACCTCTTCCGAACCAAACTAAAACAACAGTCGGGAAGACCTGAAAACAGGGCATAGCGTTTCGCTGCGCCCTGTTTTCTTTTGCGGATGCAGCGGTGTGTGCGGGCGCATTTTTTGTCCGAACCGAGATTTTAACAAGATTCAATTTTCAATCGCTTACACGACGAACGAAAACTTTCCGTTTTCAAACACGGCGCCGCCGCCGCCGCTCGACAGCCAGTCGGGAAGGACTACGAAATTGAATCCGTTTTCGTTGATGTTGAGAGGGAGATGCAGGTGTCCCATCACTAAACAGTCGTATTTGCCCTTTTCGGCTTTTCGGCGCGCATGAACGTAAAAGCGATTGTCGGCGTCGAAGTCTATGCCTTTGTGTTTTTTTCTGTTGCTTGCCGACCATGCGTGAGCGAACGTAAGTCCGAGCCACGGATGAATTCCTGCGTAGAGTTTTTGCAGCGTTCTGCTGGTGAAGATGCTTCGGAGAAACATCTGGTTTCGGTCGTCGGTGTTGAGAGCGTCGCCGTGGGTCATATAGAACCTGTATCCGTCGAGAACGGTTTCGTAGTCGAGCGGGTGGACTATTGCGCCGGTTTCGGAGGGGATGTAGTCGCGAAACCAGAGATCGTGGTTGCCGGCAAAAAGGTGAACGGGGATGCCCGCGTCGCAGAGTTCGGCGATTTTTCCCAGCGTTCTGACGAAGCCCTTGGGAACTACCTTGCTGTATTCGAACCAGAAGTCGAAGACATCTCCGAGCAGGAAAATCTCCGAGGCTTCCGGTTTGATTCTGTCGAGCCACTCGACGAAACGGCGTTCGCGTTCGCGCGATTCCGCAGCGGGCGGCAAACCGAGGTGCACGTCGGCGGCGAAGTAATATTTCACTATGTCGGTCAGTTGATAATCAACATGGCGTCACCGTAAACTCCGAACTTGTATTTTTCCTTCACGGCTATGGTATAGGCGTTCATCACCGACGAGTATCCGCCGAACGATGCGGTCATCATCAGCAGGGTCGAGAGGGGCTGGTGGAAGTTGGTCACGAGAGCGTCGGGGATAACACATTCGTAGGGAGGAAAGATGAATTTGTTCGTCCAGCCTTCGTACGACTTGAGGTATCCCTGCGTGGTGTAGGAGCTTTCGAGCGTTCTTAGCACTGTGGTGCCTACGGCGCATATTTTCTTTCCGGCGTCTTTGGCGCTGTTGACTATGTTTTCGGTTTCTTCGGGAATGAAAATCTGTTCCGAATCCATCTTATGCTTGCTCAAGTCCTCCACGTCGATTTCGCGGAAGCAGCCGAGACCCATGTGCAGCGTGACTTCGGCGACGTCGATACCCTTAATCTCGAATCTTTTGAGCAGTTCGCGGCTGAAGTGCAGCCCTGCGTAGGGAGCCGCCACCGCGCCTTCGTGTTTGGCGAAGATGGTTTGATAGCGGTCTTCGTCGAGCGATTCCACCTTTTTGCGCACCCATCGGGGTAGCGGCGTTTCGCCGAGTTTGTAGAGAGCGTGCTTAAATTCGTTGTAGGAACCGTCGTAGAGGAATCGGAGAGTTCTGCCTCTGGACGTTGTGTTGTCGATAACTTCGGCTATCACCGAATCGTTGTTGCCGAAATAGAGTTTGTTGCCGATTCGAATCTTTCTTGCGGGGTCAACCAGAACGTCCCAGAGACGCTGCTCCTTGTTCAGTTCTCTCAGCAGAAAGACTTCTATTTCGGCGCCGGTTTTCTCTTTGTTTCCGTAGAGGCGCGCGGGAAAGACTTTCGTATTGTTGAACACGAACACGTCCTTCTCGTCGAAATAGTTAATGATATTCTTGAAAACCTCGTGTTCCACTTTTCCGGTTTTTTTTCTGAGAACCAGCAGACGCGATTCGTCACGGTTTTTAGCAGGGTACTTCGCGACCAAGTCAACGGGCAATTTAAATTCAAATTGAGACAATTTCATAATTACAACATTTATTAATCATTCTTTCTACGAAAAAAAATGCGTTTTGTTTCGTTTTTGCGAAAAAATTATATGTTTTTGTAATCGTAAATCTTGTCGCCCGCCGCATCGGTGAGTATAAAAACCGGCTTCCCCTCGTCCGGCGACGACGGTTCGTTTTCGAGTCTTCCGGTCGAGCCGGCAATCAGAAACCGGTCTATCGACAGTCGGCTCACGTTCATGCCGTATCGCGGAACATCCGCAGGGTAGAACGAGGTTTTCAGTATTTTCCCGTCCTTATCCATCAGGGCGGAGAAAACGCCGCGTTCGGACAACTTCCTGTCTGCCGCGCCGCGATCGGAATAGTTGCCGAAGAGGAGTAAGCGTCCGTTGTCGGAAGGGAAAATGTTCAGCAGATTGCCGTTCAGTTTCATTTCCGAGCGGAACAGCTGCCGGTTGTCCTTCGCGAGCTGCTGGACTATCAGAGTGCCGCTGTCGCGGCGGTTGTTTTCCGAATCGCCGAAGAAGGCGAGGGTGGTTGTTTCGGTTATTTCGTCGTGGAATATCAGTCTGCCAACGGGCAGATTCTTGTCGGAGAGAGTGATTTTCTGCTTTTCGTTTCCCTTGGCGTCGTATCGCGCTATCGTGTGGGTCACGAGCGAGGGATCGGAAACGTTCTTCGACACTATGAGGCTCATCACCCCGCCCGGCACCGCGCAAACCGACATGGAACAATCGTCGTAGATCATTTTCGCTATGTCGGCGGTTTTAATCCACACTATGTTTTGCGCATTGTCGGAGAAGGCGGTGAAAGCCACCGAAAATCCCTGCGCGTTCACATACGCGCCGCCGAGAAAAAGACTTCCGTCGGCGTTCTCGGCTACGCTTTTCAGAACGTAGCCCGACGAGGGGGAACGATAAAACCCGCCTCCCTTGCGCTTCGGAATATTAGCCTTTTCGTGAATGAAATACGTGTCCTTGTCGGTCGCTCTTTCGATGTTTGCCGCATAACGTCCGTAGTTCGCTATGCTGCCGCGATAAAGCGCGTCCATCAGTTCGGTTTCGGCTGCATCTCTTCCGAGCGACGGATAATGTTCCGCCAGATTCCTTGCGCCTTCCGTCGCTTTGTCGTAGGCGTTCTTGAGGGCGTAGATGCGCGCCGCGCGCCGGTCGGGCGAGCCGTCGAACTCGGAAGTGTTTTTCGGGTCGTAAGCCAGATTGAGGAAGTTCGCCACTTTGAGTTTCTGTTCTATTTCGCCGTAAAGCGAAGTGATGTGCCTCATTTCGCCCAGACGTTTCAGCAGTTTCTCGTCCTCGCCGCTCAGGGTGTCTCGAATCGGTCGCCGGCGTTTTTTTATTTCGTCGGCAAGCGAATAGATTCGCTGCTTGAGTTTCGAGGAGGCGGAAATCACCGGAAGCACGTTTTCGCTGTAGTAACGTTCGTGTTCGACAGCCCACGACTTGTAGTCCCACAACTCGCCTGCGGGTCGGAACTTGGCGGGAACGAATCCGTCGATCTTGAAATCCTTCAGTTTCCTGACGCTCAGGTTAAGTTTTGCGAACTTCGTCTTCATCCTGTCTGCCGCGGCGAAAACCGAATCGTAGGCGTCCTTGAGCGCGGCAAACAGATCGGCGTTTGCCTCCATGTTGACGTATATGTCGTTGACGGTTCTGTTGTTGTCGCATATTTCCCGATAGATGTCAACGCAGCGGTAATACGAATCGAGCATCGAGCCGTATGTCCCTACCGCAAACTCCGCGTCCTCGAAAAAAATCGAATCAGCTTCCAGCTTATTCCGAATGTGCTGAACGACGTCGCTTGCGGCAAGCCTGCGCCGGGAAGCGGAAACGCCGGAGTAAAAGAGCTGGTCTTTGCGCACATTGTCGTCGTTGAGGTATTTTTCGCATACCATATAATACTCTTTCGACTGATTGCGCAGCGCCTTTATCTCGCCGTAATTGTCGATAGGGTCGAGAGTTTTCATCATGTCGGAAGCGAGTCCGGCAAGTTTGAAATAAAGATTCGCCCTCTCCGACAGAGGATTCGCGCCCAGATATTCGGCATACATGCCGAACGCTTCGTCGGGAGCAGCTTCGGCGGCTTTCTTCACGACGTTTTCGTATTTCAGGTTTCGCTGAGCGAACGACGGACATGAAACCAGCAGACAGCATAGCGTCGCCGTTAATTTCAAACATCCGGAGATGAAACTATTGTAATATGTCATTTTCGTTAATCGATAGCTACGTTGATTTTTTGTTCGCCTATTCCGAACAGTCCGAAATCGTACGAAACGGGGTCGTCCGGCTTCATTTCCCGCAGAACCGCCGTG
>JAITHX010000085.1 GCA_031279735.1 Prevotellaceae bacterium | reverse complement strand
GAGACGCTTACGGCGTCCATTTTTTTGCCGTTGAGTTCGTATTTGGCGCAGGTCAGCGAAACGGGCAGGAGGGTGGCGTCGTGATGCGCTTTGTAGAGATAGTAGGTCCAGTAGGTTGGGGTGCGCAGCATCTTTTCGCCGTCGGTCAGGATGACGGCTTGCAGCACGTTGACGGTTTGGGCGATGTTTGTCATCTTGACGCGGTCGCAGCGGGAGTTGAAGATGTTCAGGTTGACGGCGGCGAGAATGGCGTCGCGCAGCGAGTTCTGCTGGCGGAGGAAGCCGGGGTTGGTGCCGGGTTCCACGTCGGTCCAGATGCCCCATTCGTCCACCATCAGTCCGATGCGCTTTTGCGAATCGTAGCGGTCCATGATGGTGGAGTGACGCGAAAGGAGTTCTTCCATGTGCAGGGTTCGTTCGATGGTGGCGAAGTATTCGCTTTCGTCGAATTGCGTAGCCGAGCCTTTTTTGCTCCAGCTGCCGGTCGGGAGGGTGTAATAGTGCAGTGACAGTCCCTGCATGCGGTGTCCCACGTTTTTCATAACTGTTTCGGTCCAGTTGTAATCGGCATCGTTGGCGCCGCAGGCTATGCGGTAGAGACGGTTGTCGCCGTAGTTGCGGCAGTAGGTGGAGTAGCGGCGATAGAGGTCGGAATAATGGTCGGGCGTCATGTTGCCGCCGCAACCCCAGTTTTCGTTGCCCACGCCCCAGAACTTTACTTTCCATGGTTTTTCGCGTCCGTTTTGCCGGCGCAGAGCGGTCATTGGACTTTCGCCGTCGAAGGTGATGTATTCCACCCATTTCGACATTTCTTCCACCGAGCCGCTGCCGAGGTTGCCCGATATGTAGGGTTCGCAGCCGAGCTGTTCGCAGAGGTCGAGGAACTCGTGGGTGCCGAAGCTGTTGTCCTCCGTCACTCCGCCCCAGTGCGTGTTCACCATTTTCGGGCGTTCGCTGCGGGCGCCTATGCCGTCCATCCAGTGGTATTCGTCGGCGAAGCATCCTCCGGGCCAGCGAAGATTCGGAATTTTCAGCTCTTTCAGAGCCTGCACCACATCGTTGCGGATGCCGCGGGTGTTGGGGACGGACGAGCTTTCGCCAACCCAGTAACCGCCGTAGATGCAGTGTCCGAGATGTTCGGAAAAATGTCCGTAGATGTGTTTGCTGATGATGTCGTTGCCCTGATCGGCGCTTACAACCAGCTTGCTTTGTGCGGCGGGGCGGAAACATAGCCCCAAGATAGCGATGCCGCATAAGAGAATCTTTCGTTTCATGCGTATGTGAATTTTTTTTTTGTTTGAGTGTTAATTGACATTACTTCTTCCTACCAGAAATAAACATAAAACGCAACCGTAATGAGAATGATAACGGCGGTGTGAATCACGTCCCATGCGCTCCAGCTCTCCCGTGTTGCAGCTTTCTGTTCTGGCGTTGCCGTGCCGAATACCAGTCCCCGTATCTGCTGTTCGCGGGGAGCCTGAGTGAACAGGCTGACTGCAATGATGACCAGAGCGCAGAACAGGAACATCCATCCGCAGAAAAACAGCCAGTTCAGGTCGTGGAACAGATATTTGAACATCGAGTCGCCCGTTGCTGCGGTTGTGCCGTAATAGACTTTGGCACCCAGACGGGTCAGGCCGATGATCAGTCCCGCAATCAGTCCCCACAGTCCGCCTTTGGAGGTGGCGCGTTTCCATGTGACGCCCAGCAGAAATGCCGCCGCGATGCCGGGCGCAAGCACCGACTGTACGTCCTGCAAATAAGTGTAGAGCACGTTCCCAACGCTTCGCATGACGGGAATCCACAGGATGCCCAGAACGACGATGACCACCGTTGCCATTTGCCCTATCGCCACGAGTTTCCTTTCGGGGGTTTCGGGCTTGAACCGTTTGTAGAAATCAATGGTAAACAGCATGGCGGAGGAGTTGAACAGCGATGCCAGAGAACTCATCAGCGCTGCAAGAATGCCGCAAACCACCAGACCTTTCACTCCCGCAGGGAGCAGCTTGGCAACCAGCGTCGGGAAGGCGGCGTCGGCGTTCAGCGTTCCGTCGGCGAGCAGGGGAAGGAATGCTCCGTTTTTCTGGTGAATGGCGAAGGCTATCATTCCCGGAATCATGAACAGGAACACGGGCAGGAGTTTGAGATATGCTCCGAAGATGGCGCCGCGTCGGGCTTCGCGTTCGTTTTTGCCCGACAGGACGCGCTGCACGATGTACTGGTCGGTGCACCAGTACCAGAAGCCGATAATCGCGGAGCCTGTCAGTGCGCCTATCCACGGGACGGCGGCGTCGCTGTTGCTGCGGATCAAATCGGTCATTGTGTTGCCGTAGTCGTTGACGGTGACGGCACCGCAGATTCGCATCATTTCGTCCCAGCCGCCAAGTTCCTTCAATCCGAGAGCCAGTATTATCAGCGAGCCGAGCAGCAGAATGGGCGTTTGCAGCACGGAGGTGTAAAGCACCGACTTCATCCCGCCAAGCACGGTGTATAAAGCCGTTATCAGCACCAAGCCTATTGCGGCTATCCAGAAGAAGTCTATTCCCCACAGTTCCCGTATTCCGAATACCTGCTGGAATACCAGCCCTCCGGCATAAACCGTTACCGCTACTTTGGTCAGCACGTAGCTGATAAGCGAAATGAACGAGAGGATAGTCCGCGACTGCGGGTTATAGCGTCGTTCCAGAAATTCGGGCATGGTGTAAACCATGCTCCGCGAATAGAACGGAACGAACACCCAGCCGAGTATCAGTATCATCCATCCCTGTATTTCCCAGTGTGCCATTGCCATCCCGCTCGACGCGCCTGCTCCGGCTAATCCTATTAAATGTTCCGACCCGATGTTCGACGCGAAGATGGAGGCTCCGATAGCCAGCCATGTGGCGTCCTTTCCGCTCAGGAAGTAATCGGCGGAATTGTTCTGCTTCTGTTTGACCACCCAAACAATGACGCCTATCAAACATAAGGCGAATAGGAATATTACAATCCAGTCTAATAACAACATGTCTTAATAATTATGAATTATAAATTATGAATTATGAATTGCCTGTCGGACAATTGTCCGATTACGAATTACGAATTACGAATTACGAATTGTCCAATTGCGAGCTGCGAATTACAAATTGTCCAATTGCGAGCTGCGAGTTGCGGGTTGCGAACTGCCTGCCGAAGGCGATTCGTAATTCGTAATTCGTAATTCGTAATTGAAATGGCCTAATGCAAGATACTTTTCGTACATCTTCGCGTATATCCGATGGTTTGTTTCGTTCAGCAGGTATTCGGAAATGAATCCCTGTCCCATTGCTTTCTGGGCTGATGGAACGTCGGGATGCACTCCCGCCGCTACCGCCGCAAACATCGCCGCGCCAAAGGCACAGGCCTGTTCGGTTTTCGCCACTTTAATCGGCATACCCAGAACGTCGGCAAGCGTTTGCATGACGAAGGGCGATTTTCGCGCAATGCCGCCGATGCCTGTTACGCTTTCTATCTCAATCCCGTTTTCCAGAAAACGATCTATGATGGCTTTGGAACCGTAGGCGGTGGCTTCGACCAGAGCGCGGAATACCATTGCGGGCGAACTGCTCAGGGTTAAACCGGTAATCGTTCCGGTGAGCAGCTGGTCGGCGTCGGGCGTGCGTCGTCCGTTCAGCCAGTCGGTGGCAACGATTGTTTCGGAAATCGGCAGTTTTTCCGCCTCTGCGGTCAGTTCCCGAATACTTTTTCCCGTGAATCTCGAAACCCATGCGTACACGTCGCCGAAGCCCGATTGTCCCGCTTCCAGTCCGATCATGCCCGGTATGACCGAGCCGTCAACCTGTCCGCAGATGCCGGGTATCAGTTTGTCGCGCATGTCCTCATACGGAACAACCATCACGTCGCAGGTGGAGGTGCCCATGACTCTCACAAAGTTCTTTGGCTTTATCTCCGCTCCGACGGCTCCGGCGTGACAGTCGAACATTCCGACTCCTACCGCCACGTCCGTGCTTAATCCCAGCCGCGTCGCCCATTCTGGAGTCAGGTTTCCGACCCTGACGTCGGAGGTGTAAGTCTCCTCGAAAAGACGTGCGCGGAAACCTTTCAGCAGAGGGCTGACGGCAACCAGAAACTCTTCCGGCGGCAGTCCGTCCCAGTCTTTGTGCCACATCGCCTTGTGTCCCGCCGCGCAACGACTGCGCACCATGACTTCCGGACGGGTTTTGCCCGCGAGCAGTGCCGGCATCCAGTCGCAATGTTCCACCCAGCTGTAGGCGTCGCCGCGGATGCTTTCGTCGTTGCTCAGCACGTGCGCCATTTTCGCCCAGACCCATTCGCTGGAATATATTCCGCCTTCATAAGCAGTGTAATCCGTATCGCCGGCTTTTGCCAGCTCGTTGATTCGCGCCGCCTCCTCTATTGCCGTGTGGTCTTTCCACAGAACGAACATGGCGTCGGGCTTTTCGGCGTGTTCGGGCATCAGTGCCAGAGGCAAGCCGTCGGCATTGACCAGCGCGGGGGTGCAGCCGGTGGTGTCGAACGAAATGCCGACAACGTTTTCCGCCGTTCCTTCGGGCGACAAGCTCAGGGCTTCCCGAACCGATTCTTCCAATGATTCAATGTAATCAAGCGGATGCTGCCGGTATCGGTTTTTCAGCGGATCGCAGTATTTCCCTTCCTTCCAGCGTTTGTAGAACTTTTCGGACGAGGCTACTTCCGCGCCCGTTTCCGCTTCGACTATCACGGCGCGGCATGAATCGGTGCCGTAATCCAATCCTACGACGTATTTCATTGCAGCGCTTTGTTTAACATGTAATATACTTCGTTCACCTTCATCTCGAACTTGAAATTGCCGAGGGTAGTGTTCCCGTCTATCGCGAGCAGCTCGATGCCGGCTATTTCGGCATAATCCTCAAGCATCTCCATCGTAACCGAAAACGAGAAGCTCGAATGATGCGTGCCTCCCGCCAGTATCCACGCTCCGGCTCCGGCGGCGAAGTCGGGCAGGGGTTTCCACAGCGCGCAGGCTACGGGCAGCTTGGGCAGCGGTTTCGGAGCGACTACCTCCACCTCGTTCGCTATCATCCTGAAACGGTTGCCCATATCGACTATCGTGGCGGCAACGCCTTTTCCCTCGTGAGCCTGAAACACCAGACGGGCGCAGGTGCGGGCGTCGCCTATGCCGAGGAAATGCACTTCGACGCGGGGCTTCGCGCCCGTGATGTCGGGATTGATTTCCAGCATGTGCGATTGCAGAATAGTGCTGTTTTTCCCGTCGAAGTTCAACGTATAGTCTTCGAGGAACGACTGTCCGCCCGGCAGTCCGCGTCCCATAACCCACATTGTGCGAACGAGAGCCGCCGTTTTCCAGTCGCCTTCCGCGCCGAACCCGTAGCCCTCCGCCATCAGTCGCTGGGAGGCAAATCCCATCAGCTGCTTCATTCCTTCCAGTTCGTTGAAACTCGTGGTGAACGCCTTCGCTCCCTTGTCGCGCAGAAAGCGGCGGAGAGCTATTTCCTGAGCGGCGGCATCGCGCACGAAGCAGTGTTTTTCGGCACCCTTCGCGCAATCGTCGGCAAAGTCGTAGAGCAGTTCGTATTCATCGACAAGCGCGTCTATTTCCGCTTCGGTCACTGCCTCCACGTAAGGCACAAGGGTCGCTATCGGAGCGTTGTCCACATGATAGCCCAGACGTATTTCCGCCTCCACCTTGTCGCCGTCGGTCACGGCTACATTGTTCATGTTGTCGCCGAAGCGAACAACGAGCATGTTGCGCGAGTCAGCCCAGCCGGCGCAAACGCGCATCCACGAGGCTATTTTGCCCTGAGTTTCGCGGTCGTTCCAATAGCCGACAACAACCTTTCGGGGTTTGCGCAGACGGCTCGTGATGTGTCCGAACTCGCGGTCGCCGTGAGCCGACTGATTCAGGTTCATGAAATCCATGTCTATTTCGTCCCATGGTATTTCGCGATTGTACTGAGTGTGGAGATGAAGCAGAGGCTTGCCGTAGTTCATCAGTCCCTGTATCCACATTTTGGCGGGAGAGAAAGTGTGCATCCACGTGATCATGCCCGCACATTTCGCGTCGCCGTTCGCGTCGCGCATGACGGCGGAAATTTCAGCCGACGAATTGGCTGTACCCTTGTACACCACCCTTATCGGCAGAATCCCCGAATCGTTCAGTCCCCGTACCATTTCGGTCGAATGAGCATCGACCTTAATCACCGCGTCGCCGCCGTAGAGCAGTTGCGCTCCGGTGACGAACCAAATTTCTAAATCTTTATATTCCATAATATGATAAATTTATCAAAGATTAATATTCTTTTCCGACGCTATCCGCACCGCCGACACGGACTGCGGAAACCATACCGTCATTTTGCCCGCCCCCCTGTGATTCCATGCGTAATAGGGGATCAGGGATAACCGCTCGTCCCGCGTTGCGAGACGTCCGCTGTCGTCGTAGTCCAGCGTCTGCACCGTTGCGCGAATCCGGTTGATGCCGGCTAAATCGGACGACTTCTCCACCGTAAATTCAGGCTTTCGGCTGAACAGTACGCTGAAAATGTCGAACTTGTTGTCCGCTTCCTCGCCGCAGTACACCACCGGACCGCACTCGACGGCAATCTTTCCGCGATCGGCTGCAACCCTGTCGTCGGCTTTCACCGTGCGCGGCACCATGTCGAAATGCACTTCCACCGCGTCGCCTTTTCTCCATTGTCTGCGAACTGTGAAATAGCCTTTGTCCAATGTCGATTCAACCGTCGCGCCGTTCACCTTCACGGAGTACGACAGCTGTTTGTCGTCCGCGTAAGCATAAAGGTCGCTGGGGACGGGCTTTCCCCGCACCCATCCGGGAATACGGATCTTCAATGCGAATTGTTGTTTCCCCTGCGGCGAGACGTCTATTTTCACGTCGCCGTTCCACGGGTATTCGGTGGTTTGAGTCAGCGTGACCTTCCTGCCGGCGACATCCAGGACAGCAGTGCTGCCCGCGAACATATTCACGTATATTTCGTCGTGATGTACGGCATACACGTAGCCCGGCAGCGAGGGAATAAACCGGCATATATTCGACGGACAGCAGGCGCATCCGAACCA
>JAITHX010000229.1 GCA_031279735.1 Prevotellaceae bacterium | reverse complement strand
TCCAAAAGATTAGCGTTAAAGAGATATTTAAATGAACAGAACGGACAATTACTCGGCGATTTGTGGGTCGATATTCAAAATGTCCAGTCTCAATCAAAAGAACGCATCGGCTATCCCACTCAAAAACCCGAAGCTCTTTTACAAAGAATTATTGAAATGGCGTCAAACGAAGGCGACACTGTTCTCGACCCGTTTATGGGCGGCGGAACAACCGTTGCCGTAGCCGACAAGCTGAACAGGAAATGGATAGGCATCGACCAGTCGGTTCAGGCGGTAAAGGTTACGGAGCTGCGGCTGAACGTGCAGACGGATTTGTTTACCGCCCTGTACGCCAATTCCTACTCCCTGCAATAGAATTTTACGGCTGGGATTTCAATTGCGACGCCGAAAAAGGGTTCAAAGCCTCCGCAATGCTCGACAGAGAAGGACGACATTCGTAATTCGTAATTCGTAATTGAGACGTCCGTCAGGCAATTCATAATTCATAATTAACAATTCATAATTAACTTCCCCTTTTCCACTATTTCTCCTTTTTCCATCATTTCGCGAATTATCCGAATGGCTGCCTCCTGATCGTCGAAGCCGGAGATTAGCTTATCGGTCTCGACGGGCGACTGGCGAAGCCGCGCTCTGATTTGCTCCCTTATCCTGTCCGACTTCTGCCGCGCCGCTTTCTCCGAGTTTCCGGAGCGGCATACGTCGCATTGTCCGCAGGGTTTCGCGTCGCTTTCGCCGAAATAGTTGAGAAGGCTGACGCTGCGACAGATTTTGCTGTTTTCCGCATACGCCAGCATTGCGTCCATGCGGGTGATGAAGCGTTTTTTCGCTTCGCCGAAGTTCTGCGCCGAGATGCGAATGTTATTGCTGTCGAGCCGCTCTTCGTGCATTATCAGCATGGGCGATCGCCTCTTGGGGATATATTCCGCTATTTTCATGCGGGAGAGCCGCGAAAGCAAATGATAGATATCGTCGCGGGACTTGGAGAGGATTCGGGCGAGATACTCTTCGTCGATGTTGGTAAATTCGGTGAACAGTCCGGTGTAGGTTCTGAGCAGGGTGCGAATGAGGATGTCGAGGTCGGGATTGTTTATCTGGATTTTATAGAGGTCGTCGCGGTTCACGAGGAACAGCAGCCGCGAGGGGTTATTGATTTCGTCCGTCAGTTCGGCGATGTTTTCGCGCGCCAGAAAGCTGAAGGCGCTCATCACCGCGAGCGCATGGTATCTGTATTTTATCACGAACTCTATCATGTCGAAGGAATACGCTCCGCCCTTTCCAGCTCCGTAGGGTATTTGGAGGTGCGAGCAGACGGCTTGATATATCTTTTTTATCAGTTCGGGACTGGGAAACCCGTGTCTGAAACGCATTGCCGCCTTGTAGCGATCGTTTTCCGAATAGAGCAGCACGGCGTAGGCGCGCTTCCCGTCGCGTCCTGCCCGCCCAGCCTCCTGAAAGTAGGCTTCGACAGAATCGGGCAAGTCGATATGAACCACCGCGCGAACGTCGGGCTTGTCTATTCCCATTCCGAAAGCGTTGGTTGCCACTATGACGCGAGTTTTCCCCGATTTCCAGTCGTCCTGTTTCGCGGCGCGGACTTCGGGGCTGAGTCCCGCATGATAGAAATCGGCCGAGATGCCCGCGCACGAGAGCGCATGGGCTGTGGCTTTCGTTTCGCCGCGATTGCGCACGTAAACTATCCCCGTGCCCTGTTCCTTTCTGAATATGTTGACGAGGTAGGATTCCTTGGCTTTGACAGTGCGAACCACATAAACCAGATTGCTGCGCTCGAAACTTTTCTTGAGCAGATGCGGGGCGCCGAAGCGGAGTTTCTCCATGATGTCGGCGGTCACTTGCGGGGTGGCGGTGGCGGTGAGCGCAAGTACGGGAACGCCCGGAAGGAGCGGGCGAATGTCGGCTATGCGAAGGTAGGAAGGGCGAAAGTCGTAGCCCCATTGAGAGATGCAGTGCGATTCGTCAACCGCTATCAGGCATACCTTCATCTTTTGCAGCCGTGCGAGGAACAGCTCCGTGCCTAATCGTTCAGGCGACAGGTAGAGGAACTTGAAGTTGCCGAACACCGCATTGTTCAGCGTCACATCTATTTCGCGGCTCGTCATGCCCGAATGTATGAGCAGCGTCTTGACGCCTCTTTTGCGGAGGTTTTCGACCTGATCCTTCATCAGAGCGATAAGCGGAGTGACCACCAGACAAATCCCCTCCATTGCCAGCGCCGGCACCTGAAAGGTGATCGACTTGCCGCCGCCCGTAGGCATGAGGGCGAGGGTATCGCGCCGTTCTTCCGCAACCGCGCGGATGATATCCTCCTGTAGCGAGCGAAATTGCGTATAACCCCAGTAGCGTTCGAGTATTTTCCGATATTTGTCGTCCTGTTCCATGATTCCTTCGTTGTGTTGTGCTATTGCGTTCTGCGGTCTATGAATCTGCTTGTTTTTCTTGATGCTTCCGAACATTGCATGTCGCGCAGCTCGGCAAGCGGGCAGGCTTTCACTTCGGGTCTCACGCGGAGAGCCGAGCGAAGGTGCGATTCGGCGGCGGCGAGCGACCCGTCAGGTTTGAGAGCGAGGTAAACGGTGAGAGCGTCGGTGCCGAGTTCGCCGGTCGAAACTTCAACCGCATAATCTTCTATCTCTTCGCAGCCGTTGAGTATTTCGAATATCGCGGGAGGATAGAGCGTTGTCCCCTTCAGCTTAACCATTTGTCCCTTTCTGCCCACGATGGGCGATATTCGGGACACCGTTCGCCCGCACTTGCAGGGTTCGGAGACTATCCGGCACAAGTCGCCTGTGCGATAGCGTATCAGAGGCATCGCTTCGACGCCGAAAAGCGTCACCGCGAGTTCGCCCGTCTCCCCGTCGGGCAGAGGGTTGTCGCTGTCGTCGAGAATTTCGGCAAAAAGCAGTTCCGGGTGTACATGCCCCCCAGCGCCGGCGGAACATTCGGTAAACGCCGTTTGCATTTCGGTGGAAGCGTAGGTCGAGTGGAGAGCCACGTTCCAGCGCGAAACGATTTTCTGCCCTATTAGGTTCAAGCTCAGATCGGCGCCGCGTATGTTTTCGCCTATGCACAGTATCCGCTTCACCTTCGAGCCTGCATAGTTTATTCCGTTGGCGTCGGCATAGTCGAGCAGCTTGACAACGAACGAAGGAACTGCGGCGAGAGCGGTAGTGCCGAGACGAAAAACAGTGTCCCACTGCATTGCCGGCACCCCGGGTCCGCTGCGCACCGTAGCCGCCCCTATCCGCCGCGCGCCGTGATAGTATGCCATGCCGGCCATAAACTGCTTGTCGAGCGTGAGGACAAGCTGCAGCACATCCTCGTCCGAAAGCCCCATCTTGACGAACGACAGATATTCGTTGAAGGCAAGCCGCTGAAGGTCGTTTTCCGAAAGCGGAACGACAACGGGCGCGCCCAGAGTGCCGGAAGTGGAGGTATATTCGGCTATTCGCTTAGGCGGCACACAGAAGAAGTCCGAATTGAAGAGCTGAAGATCGCGTTTCGTCGTCGGAGGTATCAGTTTGAGATCGTCCGTTGAGCGAATCTTCGCCGGATCGACGCCAGCCGAGCCGAACAGTTTGCGATAAAACGCCGAATGATTTGCCGCATGTTGCAGGCTTTCCGCGAGGCGGGCGTTGCGATATGCGGCTAAAGCGGCTGAATCGGAAAAGTCGAGTTGTCCGTTTGAATACATTGCACTTTATTTTAAGAAAACGCCGCACAACAGTGAAAAAACACTGCCATGCGGCAAAAAAAACAATGCTATGCGGTGATAAAGTACAGTCAATTTATTTTGTAACGCTTACTGTGCAACATCCCGAACATCGAGCCTACCATACTATCACCACCCGATATCTCATAGTCGGGAGAGGCAGCCCTTCGGTAATATAGTCGCTCACATAGATTATAAAGTCGATGGTGCCGTCTTGACCGATAGCGTAATCGTACTTCACGGAATAATAATACTCCGCATTGGCGCCGAATTCCAGAATATAGTCCTCCGAAGGCAGCTGCACCTGCTTTTCCTTTCCGGTTTCCCGGTCGGTGATGTAATTATACACCGACACCATCCCGCCGCTGTAGGACACGTCGAGCGGAATCTTGTCGAATGTGAACTTAAAATACGACCCGGCCTCGTTCGGCTCCCCCAGCAGCTCCCAATCCGTGGAGTTTACTACAAAATGCTCGGTGTACCAATTATTCCCTTCCACTACATCCTGACACCCGCTCGTCGCCGCAATCGCGAGCGCAACCGCGATGCCGGCTAAATAACACTTGATATTTCTCATCTTCATATAACGTTTTATAATTAATAATACTGCAAAAGTAATTAATTTTCCGTACAAACAATTGCGTCTATCCCGAGCACGCCGTCGACCGAGCGAAACAGTCACGCGCGACGGAAGGGAGAATTTTCCGCCCGCCGAAAACCGAACGAAGCGACAGCGCCATTCAAAAAATTGTCCTACATTTGCGATGATTTATTTTATTTTATAAAACACAAAACAGATGTACTTCATGAAGAAAAACTGCCAGCGAATACTTCTCTTCGCACTCTTCCCGATCCTCGCCGGATGCCAGTCGACACAGTTCGACTTTCCGTTCCAAAACCCCAAACTCGCCCTCGACGACCGCGTCGCCGACCTCGTGTCGCGAATGACACTCGACGAGAAAGTGGCGCAGATGCAAAACACCGCCCCTGCCATAACTCGACTCGGCGTCCCCGCCTTCGACTGGTGGAACGAATGTCTGCACGGCGTCGCCCGCTCCGGTCTTGCTACCGTATTCCCCCAAGCCATTGGTATGGCGGCTATGTGGGACGAAGCGGAAATGTTCGCCATCGCCAGCATTATCTCCGACGAAGCCCGCGCCAAACACAGCTTCTACGCCGCTCGCGACAAACGGGGCATGAACCAGGGTCTCACCTTCTGGACGCCGAATATCAACCTCTTTCGCGACCCGCGCTGGGGACGGGGACAGGAAACTTACGGCGAAGACCCCTACCTCACCGGCGAACTCGCCGTGCCTTTCGTCAAAGGCCTGCAGGGCGACCACCCGCAATACCTTAAACTCGTCGCTACTGTCAAACATTTCGCCGTCCACAGCGGCCCCGAATCCACCCGACGCTCGGCAAACGTTCTCCCCTCCGAATACGATCTCTGGGATACCTATCTCCCACACTTCAAAAAAGCAGTGGAACAGGCGCATCCCTACTCCGCCATGTGCGCCTACCAGCGCCTGAACAACCTCCCCTGCTGCGGCAGCCTCTTCCTCTCCGACCTGCTCCGAAACCAATGGGGCTTCGACGGATACATTGTGTCCGACTGCGGCGGCGTCAGCTATTTCCACGAACACCACCGCGTCACCGCAACTCCCGAAGAATCATCCGTTATGTCGGTCAAAGCCGGAACCGACCTCAACTGCGGAACCACCTACGCCAACCTCGCCTCGGCCGTTGCCAAAGGCATGATAGCCGAAAGCGAAATAGACGTCTCCGTCAGGCGACTGATGAAAGCCCGATTCAAACTCGGACAGTTCGACAGCCCCGATTCCCAGCCCTACACCAAAATACCCCTCAGCACAGTCGATTGCAAACAGCACCGGGAAGCAGCGCTCAACGTTGCTCGCAAATCGCTCGTCCTCCTGAAGAACGACCGCAACATCCTCCCCTTCTCCAAAGACGTGAAGAAAGTAGCCGTAGTCGGACCAAACGCCAACGACCCCGAAGCATTGGTAGGCAACTACTCCGGCTCCGCTCCCTATCTCGTCACACCCTTCGACGCCATCCGCGAAAAACTCCCGAAAGCCGAAGTCGTCTTCGCGCTCGGATGCACCGCCGACGCAAACCGTCCCTTCCTCCAGCCCGTCGCACCACGATATTTCTACACCGATTCCACCATGTCCGCACACGGACTGAAAGCCCAATACTTCGCCAACAAAGACCGCGCCGGAACACCCGAACTCGTCCGCAACGATTCCCTCATAAACGTATGCTTCTACATGGGAACTCCCTTCGCCGACAAAAACCTCGACCTCTATTCCGCACGCTGGACAGGTGTGATAGTCCCCCCGGTCACCGGAGAATACGCGCTCGGCGCCGAAGGATTCTCCGGCTATGAAGTGCTTCTCGACAACCAAACCATAGCCAAGTGGGACGGAATATACGACCCCGAACGAAACTACAAACGCCTTCGCCTCGAAGCCGGCAAACCCTACGCCATACGCGCAGACTATTTCAGCGAAAACTCCTCGCAGTCCGTCATGCGGCTGCTCTGGGAAATACCCGAACCCGACGCCGAAGCCAACGCTCTCCGCGCCGCCGCCGAAGCCGACCTCGTAGTGCTCTGCATGGGAATCAATATATCCTTCGAAAACGAAGGTCGCGACCGCAAGGACATCCAGCTGCCCGAACCACAGCGACGACTGATAAGCAAAATCCTCGCAACAGGCAAACCGACTGTTATGGTGCTGAACAGCGGCAGCGCACTCGCCCTCGACGCCGACGCGGAAAAAATCCCCGCAATAATACAGGCCTGGTACCCCGGACAGTCGGGCGGAACAGCGATAGCCGACGCAATATTCGGCGACTATAACCCCGCCGGACGCCTCCCCGTCACCTTCTATCGCTCTATCGACCAGCTCCCCGACTACGCCAGCTTCGACATGGAGGGACGAACCTACCGATATTTCCGCCAGCAGCCGCAATTCGAATTCGGCCACGGACTTAGCTACACCTCATTCGCCTACGAAGCCGTCTCAGCACCAGCCGCACTCGCACCCGGCAAGCCCGCCGAAATCACAATCAAAATAACCAACACCGGCATTTACGACGGCGACGAAGTAGCCCAGCTCTACGTCTCCCTCCCCGCCGGCAAATACCGCGTTCCCGTCCGCTCGCTCCAAGCCTTCAAACGAATTCATCTGAAAGCCGGCGAATCCCGAACCCTCAGCTTCACCCTCGCCCCAGAACAGTTCCAAACCCGCGACGAAAACGGAATGCCCGTAACCCAGTCCGGAAAAGCAATCGTCTCGGCAGGCGGCAAACAGCCCGACAAAAAGGCTATCGCCGACAAACAAGCTGTGCAGTTCGAAATAACAATTTAGCGGTTAGTGATTAGTGGTTAGTGGTTAGTGGTTAGTGCCTGTCGGACGGGCGGAGAGAGACGGAGATACTAAGCCGCAGGCATTAACCACTAATCAAGTGGTTAGTGGTTAGTGGTTAGTGGTTAGTGCCTGTCGGCTCAGTAT
>JAITHX010000224.1 GCA_031279735.1 Prevotellaceae bacterium | reverse complement strand
CGTGCAGTTTTCTTCCGCTATACGGACTGTTTTACCGCGTCCGCGCACATGTCGGCTGACGCTGCCTGCGATCCAAATCGCAACGATTGCGCCGAGAGCATAATATAAATATGTCATATTTTCCGTTCTAAAAATTTGTGCAAAATTAGCGCGGCGCATACAGGCCGGCAATAGACAAAGGGAGGTAAAAGCTGGACTATTTAAGGTATTTCTTTCCGCTTTCCGCTTTCCGCTTTCTGCCGGAACTGTACGGGCGAAAGCGAGGAAGTTTTGGTAAACAGGCGGATGAAATAGGCGCAGTCGTCGTAGCCGAGTTCGAGGGCGATTTCTTTTACGCTCATGCGGGTATGGAACAGCAGTCGTTTTGCCTGCATCACGATTTCAGCCCTAATGCAGAGGCTCACGCTCATGCCGGCGGTATTCTTCACCGCTTCGTTCAGATACGCCGGCGATATGTTCAGCAGCGAGGCATATTGCGAAGGGCTTTTCACGGTTTTGTAATTTGCCGACAGCAGCGCTTTGAACTGCGATGTGATGACGCCGTGCCGGCTGTTTGCCGAAGCGGGCAGTCCTTTCCGGTATATTTCCGCAACCATGCCGATGTATGCCGAGAGCAGCGACCCTACAATGCTGTTTTCCGCAAACCGTTCTCCGTTTTTAAGCCGCCGGTTCATGGCGGCAATGCAGTATTTCAGGTCGAGAATATTGTCGTCGTTCAGTTCGGGCTTGCTTTTCAGGAACGACAGTTTTTCAAACACGCTTTTATGCTCGTCGTTTACAAACATCGCGTCCACCATCAGAAACCAGCCGCAAATATCCGTGCATTCGAGACACAGATGCACTTGTCCGGGCTGAATGCACAGCGCGGCGGCGTCCGCAAGTTCGTATTCCGCAAAGTCGATCATAAATTTCACGTATCCTTTTTCAAGAAAGATAAAAACGTAATAATCGTCCCTGTGCGCGTAATCGACGGCGGGGAACCGGTCAATGTCCCGACTTCCCCGCAAAACGGCTATTTCTCCGGGGTACAGCAGGCTTGCCTTATGTACGGGGATTTTGTTCATTCGCAATGCGATTTCAATATATCGTCGATGACTTCCGCATAGTAGAACGGCAGACTTAAGAGCGTATATTTTTCGCCCGACGGGAGTTCGACAATATCTTTCTGCATCGGACTGTTCCAGAAACGAACGGCAACATCGTGTTTCGACTGCGCCATGAACAGGTGCATTGATTTTATTTTGGAATTGTGTCCGGATTTTACTTCAACGGGAATAAGATGTCGATCGGTTTGAATTACAAAATCAACTTCCGCCTGAGAATTTTTCGCGTCTCTTACCCAGAAATTAAGTTGCGACAACACGGAATCCTTATGCGACAGGAGTTCCTGCCCGACTATATGTTCGGCAATCTTACCCTTCCAGTGTTCGCTTATATCCGGCGTGCCGAAAAGTTCCAGCTGATTTTTTGCAACATAATTCACAATTCCCGTGTCGAGCCACATAAGTTTCGGCGACTTTTTCAAATCGGGCGCAAGCGGAAGGTCGGTGGAAACTGTCGGGTAGCAAAGTTCCAGAACCAGCGCTTTTTCCAGCGTTCTGAAAGACTCTCCCGCTTCGCGGGATTTGTAGTTCGATTCTCCGAAACCCTCAAATTTGATGCGTTGTCCGGCATAGCGCCAGCCGTTTTTGAGAATATGCCTCAAAACATTTCTTTCGATTTTGCTGCCTGCATATTTTTCCGCGTCGTCCATGTAGCCGTTCAGCAGGGATTCGTAAATTTTTCGCAAAGCGACAATATCGCGATTTTCAGCATAAGAAGCAACAACTTCGGGCATACCCCCGACGAGTACAAATTCATTGAAAAGTTTAATCATACGGCTGTGGATTGCGTCGGGGAGTTCTGCCGACAGCAGTTTTTCCTTTATCTGGTTTTCGCCTATCGCTCCGAGAAATTCGCTGAACGAACAGGGACGCAGTGCCAAATATTCAACTCTTCCTACAGGAAACGAAACATGAACGTCTATCAGAGTTTCGAGCAGCGAGCCTGCCGCAATTACGAAAAGTTCGGGCATTTCTTCGTAAAAATATCGCAAAGCCGCAATCGCTTTCGCGGAGTTCTGCACTTCGTCGATAAACAGCAGCGTTCTGCCCTGCTTTCGTTCTTTATTCTTCAAAAGATAAATGGCGACAAGCACATCTTCGGGCGTGTCGTTTTGCTCGAAAACAGACTTATCCGCTTTCCGTTCAAGGTTCAGATGCAAAAACGTGTCAAACTCTCCGGCAAATTCCTGCACAACTGTAGTCTTGCCCACTTGCCTTGCTCCCCGCAGCACGAGCGGCTTCCGTTTGGGACTGTCCGCCCACTCGCGCAATGAAGCTATTATTCTTCTATCAATAAACATAATGTCAATTTTAATTATGTCGCAAAATTACAAGATTAATTCATACTTTTACCGCTTAAAAAATAAGGTTCTACCGGGAATTGTGCGGAAAAAGTTTGCGTGTTTTTTCACCGCGTCGCGGTGTTTTTGTAACGCAAAGGGCGCAAGGGCTTCGCAAAGGGCGCAAGGGCTTCGCGTCCTTTGCAAAGGGCGCGCGGTTACGGGTCTTGAGGGCTTGACCCGCAGCCTCCGGCGACCTTGCTCAAAGGCTTCGCAAAGGACGCGAAGCCCCTGCGTCCTCTGCGAAGCCTCTGCGCCCCTTGCGGTAAAAAACACCGCGATGCGGTGAAAAACCGCACAATCCCTTAATAAGGGAATAAGGGTGAATATATGCTGTCCGGAGGCTACTAAAGGCACTTTGAAAAATAAGGGTTTTATGACTTTTCCACACAATTCCCAGTAGAACCAAAGAGAATAAAAGACGAGTTTTCAGCCGCCGAGACCCAGTCGGGATTTGTAGAGCTGAAGCGCAATGATTATCGCCGTTGCCGCGAGGAGAAAAAGGGCGAGTATCACGAAGAGGCGTCTTCCCGATATGTCGGATTTGCGTTTTTGAATTGGCGGTTTGTAGGTCAGGCGGTTTACGGGACGGATTTCAACCGGAAACAATCCGTAGGAATCAAGAAGCATGTTTTCCGAACTTTGCTCGAACATCAGTTTCGACTGATTCGACACGTAGAGTTTTCCCAAGCCGGGCAGAAACACGTCCTCTCCGGTGGCGAGCAGGACGCAGATATTGTCGATCCAGAAAGCGATTTTTTCTTTCGCCACGCCGATAGATTCTCTGTTGTATCGGGCGAGACGTTTTTCCAGTTTTTCGTCGTTCAGTATTTCGTTCTGGTAAAAAACGATAGATTTCGACGGAGGGTATATTATTCCGTCAACTATGTAGGAAGGCGAGTATTCGGAGGTGAAACTGCCGAGACAGGGCAGCGACACCCTGTTGTGTTCCATTATCAGGTCTTTCAGCAGTCCGACTATAGTATTGTCCATTTCTGCGGATTGAGGATCACAGTCTGAACGTCACTCCGCCCGTTACGCTTATTCCGGGAAGCCGGTAGCCGTGCCATATTCCGTATCGAGAGTTGGTCAGGTTGTTTGCGTTCAAAAATATCGAAAAGTCGTAGTTGAGCAGGTACTCGACGTTTGCGCCAAGGTCGAAAAACAGGTCGTTGTATGAAGTTTCGCCCGTTGCCGCGCTGAAGGCGTATGGAGTTTTCGAGCGCAGACCCGCATACAGTCCGAACTTTAGATGTTTGCCGACGGAAACATCCGCGCCGGCATCGACGGTGAACGTCGGACGATGAAACGCCGCGCCAGCCTTGTCGAGTATATAGGAATAGTAGGCGCCCGAAAGCGAAAATTCCACCGGGTCTATCAGAAGTTTCATGTCGGCGGCAAGTTTCAGTTCCTGCACATCGTCGTACAGCACATCGAAAGCGTTTCCGAGCCTCAGAGTATCGACCCCCGCGTTCACATAAAAATAGTCGTCGTTCAGCATCGAGTATTTCCCGTAGATATTGTAGGAAAACCGGTGCGCGAGATTGCCTTTCAGTCCGGCTGTGATTTCGTAGGCGCGGTTCGAGGCTTTCGTTGCCATGTTCATGCCCGGAGTGATGAAGGGGTTTTCTTCGACCATAGACTTGTAGTCGTTCATGCGGACGCCGCCGCCGATTTTGCCGAAAATCATTATTTCTTCCGCAGGTTTGAACGTGATGCCCGCAACGGGATAGATATTGTGCGACAGCTGCGCTTCCCCTTTCCGGTAGCCGGAGTATTTCACGCCCAGTTCCAGTTCCACCAGATCGGAAACGAACTGGTAGGAGGGGGTCGCGCTATAGATATAGTTGTTGTTTGAGATGTTGTGTCCCTTGACCGTTGCTCCGAATATTTTGTCGAACAGGCGGTCGTCGGCAAGAGGCGACGAAAAGTAGGCGTCGTATTTCTTGTTGTAGGCGAGGTTGCGCATGAAAAAGTTTCCGTCGGCTTTCAGCGTTAGGAAATGTTTGCGTCCTTTGCCCGGAGAGGATTCGAGCAGGAGTGCCGCGCCGATCTTGTTTTCGGTCTGGGCGAAGATGCGTCCTTTGTCGAATTTGTTCTTTCCGTTGTCGCCCATTCTGTCGAACGTCAGATGGACGCCGTATCTGAAGGCGTCGCCTTTTGCGGCAAGCGAATTGAGGCGAATGCCGCCATGGAACGAAAGATAGGATTGCGAATTTGCCTGTTTGTCGAACTTGTAGCCTTCGCGCTGCGCCGCCACGCGGTCGAAACCGTGAAACAGCACGTTGTGCATGCCGAAGCCTCCGTTGAGTCCGATACTTGCGTGGCTGAAGTTCTTCCGAAAATATGCGTTTGCTCCGTGATTCATTTCATCGACAGGCACTTTTTCTCCGCCCGGACTGTCGCTCGGGCTGTCGATGGAGTGCCAGATCGACCGGTGGTTGTACGACAGACCGTAGGACATATCCTTGGGCGAAAGGTTCTGCAAATACACGTCGCCGAGAATGTTCAGAGGCCAGCCCGCGCCAACCCTGACATAGAGCTGTCGCGGATCCTTGTAGATGTTTTCGTGAATCTTTGCCGAGGGGATGGGCTGCAGGGCAACGTTCGACCTTACGGTTTGCGGACGTATGGAGTAGTGATACTCTCCGCGCGCATGAAAAAGCGTATCCGCGAAAACAGCAGGGAGTTCTATTTTTTCCGCATCCGAAATAATGGGATCGTAAGCGTTCGTTACTTCGACTGTTTTGTTGAGAGGATCCTGTGCGTTTGTTAAAAAGGGAAGCGACGCAATGAAAAGAACGACGCCAAGTTTTTTTCGTCCGCTGGTTATAGTTTTATTCCTTAATATTTTCCCTGCAAAAAGCATAAGCATTACCCGTTTAATTAAAACTTTTTTTTGTGGTGCAAAATTATGGATTTTTTTGAAACTGCCAAAACATCATTCCAGAACCTCGAACGGAAATTCGAGCGAATATCCCTCGTCGTCTATCAGCGTGAGGCGATGCGCGCCGGGGGCGGGAAGATATGCCAGCTGATGATTATCGGTCGTTTCGCCAATGTACTGGTCGTCGATGTGCCAATAGACGGTCGAGCCGGTTCTGTTGTGGGCTGCGCGCATCGCTATCTTTCCCTTCCTGCCGTCTATCTGTCGTGCGGGCATCACTGCCACGCCGCGCATCGGATAGATCATCTGCATGGGCAACGTTTCGTCGAGCGTGCAGCGCGGGTCGGCGGGAGGAAGCGAACGGTAGCTCACGTGTCGTCGCCGGTAGTACCATTCCTGCGCCGGAGGGAGGACGAACCACGACCGGTGTACCATTTCGTGCGGAGGATAGCAGGAGCTGTTTACCCGAAAGCGTTCTTCGGCGTCGAGGTGCACGAGTCGGTGATACGGACATACGGATGTCTCCAGTCCAGCCTCCGGAACCCAGACGGAATCTCGCTCCGCGCAATGTTCGCCGGCACGGTGACCGCTTTCGCGACAGACTGCTATGCGCGCCATCTCGTCGTATGGCGGCTCGAAGCGCCGGCCCGAATGTGGAAGCAGATTGAACAGCTCGAACATCAGAGGGGCGGCATAGCTTACTCCCGTGAGCATTGGCCGTCCTTCGCCCGATGCGTTGCCAACCCACGCGGCAACGACATAATCGGGCGTCACCCCGATCGACCACGCATCCCTGTTCCCGTAGCTCGTTCCCGTTTTCCACGCAATTCGCCGCCCCGACGAAAAAAGCATCCACGACGATTCCTCCTCCGGACGGTTCAGTTCCGAGAGGGTTTCGAGAGTCAGATATGTCGCCGCCGCCCCGATGAGACCCGTCGAGGAGTAGCGTCTGCTTTTCGCGGGATCGGGCGCGGATTCAGCCCGCCGCAGAATGTAATTCAGTTTCTTTCTGTCGTCGGGGCAGTAGCGTCCGTCGTTTCCGGCAAAACGGTTCACGATGCGCGCCATGTCCGCATACATCCCCGCCATGTCGATCAGCCTCCCTTCGGCGCCGCCCAGAATGAGCGACAGTCCGTAGTGCATCGGAGGCTTGTCGAGCGCGGTCATTCCGGCATCCTTCAGAAGGAGATGAAAACGTTCCACGCCGTAGTCGGCAAGCATCCTCACCGAAGGCACGTTCAGCGAGCGTTGCAGCACCTCGCTGGCGGCAACAGCCCCGTCGTAGGAACGGTTGAAATTCTGGGGCGAAAAGCCCGCAAGGTGAAACGGAATGTCGGAAACGAGCGCGCCGGGCAGAATTTCGCCTGCATCAAGCATTGCGGCAAACAGAAAAGGCTTCAGCACGCTGCCCGTGCTGCGCAGCGCCGAGACCACATCCACATTGCCTCCGTGAAGACTGTTGTCGCGAACCACGTTGCCGACGTAGGCAAGCACGTTCCCGCTTTCCACCTCCGCCACTATCGCCGCCGCATTGTGCACGAGATTGGATTTGAATCCGCGAACGTGGTTTTCCGTCACTGCGGTCACTGCACGCTGGAGCTGTGCCGAAAGCGTGGTTGCGGTTCGCTGCCCCCCGCGAGCGGCGACTATCTTGTCGAGCAGATGAGGAGCCGCGCGGGGCAGAGGAAGCGGGGATTCGGGCAGAGGTTCAGCCTTTGCCAGATCGCGGGATTCGGCGTCGAGAAGCCCTTTTGCCGCCATTTTGTCGAGCAGAAAGTTGCGCTTCTTTTCGAGAGCCATTCTGTTTCTGGCGGGGTGGATCAGCGCCGGAGCATTGGGAAGCACGGCGAGCATGGCGGCTTCGGCGTGCGAGAGTTCCGCCGCCTGACGACCGAAGTATCTCCACGCCGCCGCCTCTATCCCCACCACATTGCCCCCGAACGGAGCATTGGCGGCGTAGAGTTCCAGAATCTCCCGCTTGCTCATCCTCGCTTCGAGTTTCAGAGCTGTCAGGGCTTCGACGATCTTTTCCGTCACGCTGCGTTTCCGTCCTCTGCGCATGAGGCGCACCGTTTGCATAGTGAGAGTGCTGCCCCCTTCCACCGTCTTGCCGCTCTTCAGATTTCGGAGCAGTGCGCGAACCACAGCGCCCGGATCGACTCCCTGATGGGAATAAAACCTCTTGTCCTCGAAAGTCACGAGCGCGGAGCAATACGCTTCGGGCAGAGGCGCGTCGCCCGGCGGGAAACGCCACTGACCGTCGGAAGCTATCGCCGCTCCGAGCAGCTCCCCGTCGGCCGATTCGATGACGGTGGAATAGGGCGCGTCGGGCAGGTCGAGGGGAGAGCAAAGGAACGCCGCCGCAACGAAATACGCCGCAAGGATAAGCTGACGTTTAAGTTTCGACATCTGTTTCATTGCCGCATTGCAAAGGGTTAAGGGATGTGTTAGAAATAACTTAGAAGGGATGCAGTTCGGGTTTTTAGCACACAGATGACACAGATGACGCAGATTTGAATCTGTCGAATCTGCGTCATCTGTGTCATCTGCGTGCTAAATTATTTCTAACACATCCCTAAATAACTTAGCACGCAGATGACGCAGATGACGCAGATTTGAATCCGCGTAAATCTGCGTCATCCGTGTGCTACTCTATTTATAGCACATCCTTTAATCAGTCGTCGTATGTATTATTGTCCACTGTGGGGAAGAACTCGAAGAAGTCGTCGAAGCGGGTATTGCTGCTTAAGCCGAGCATGACGAAGCCTCTGGATTTGGACGTTTCGCTCAGCGAGAACGAAACGGCGCCTTCCCTCGTGGCTCTGGAAAACGATGTTCTTTCGGTCCATTTGTTGGCGGAAGGATCGTATTCGTAGGTTGACGATGAATAGGAACTGCTTTTTCTGCCCAGAGTCACATAGCCTTTTCCATTGATAACGAAAGTGCAGGCGTAGGCTCTCGATATGTTGTCGTATTTATCGTCGTCCGAAGTCTTGTCGGTATTTCTCAGGTCGAGCACTTTCTCCCACTTGTCGGCCGTAACGTCGTAGCGCAGCATGTCGGTGGGATTGCCGCCGTTGGTCACGCCGCCGAACAGATAGATATACTTGCCGATAACGAAAGTGCATCCGCCCTGTCGCTTCGATCCTTCGTAGCCCGAAGTTTCCGCCCATGTTCCGGTGCCGCGTTCCGAGCCGGGAGTGAAGGAATAGAAGTCCTTGATGACGTTTCCTCCGTCCCATCCGGTGCCGACGTATCCTTTGCCATTGGCTGATGCTGATGCCGCTCCGTAGCGCGCTCCTCCGGGGAAGAGGGCAGTCACGGAATCCCACTGATCGCGGACGGGGTCGTATTCCCAGAAATCGTCGTAATAGAAAGTGCCGTCGTAGCCAAGTCCGACGTAGCCTTTGCCGTTGACAACGAAAGCTGTGGCGCTGTGACGCGGAGCACCGGGGAACGCTTCCTTTTTCGTCCACGTCTTGTTCACGGGATCGTATTTGTATAAATCGCGTAGATTCTTGTATTTGTCATTGTAACCCAAACAAACGTAAGCTGCATCGCCTATAACGAAACCTACGGCGCCGTTTCTGGCGGATCCGTCGAAGTCGCCCAATGTAGTCCAATTGCCCAGCAGGGCTTCTTCCGCCTTGGACCCGCATCCGCACACTGTTCCCGTAATTACCGCCGCACTCAGTAGTAGTACACACTTTTTTCTGATTTTCATCACATTTATATCTTTAATTTTTAAATTACAAAATCGTGCAAATATATCACTTTTTTTTCATTCCGTCTCCGACGCTCGCCGGCAACATGTCCTTATAGACGTTTCAATGTCACAAAGGATTAAATACCCTTCGGAAATTAAGAATTAAAAATTAAGAATTAAGAATTGCCATTCGGACGTATGGTCAATTACGAATTACGCCTTGTCAATTACGAATTACGAATTACGAATTACGCCTTGTCAATTACGAATTACGAATTACGAATTACGCCATTCGGACGTATGGTCAATTACGAATTACGAATTACGAATTACGAAATTACACCAAGGCGTAATTCGTAATTCGTAATTGACCATACGTCCGAATGGCGTAATTCGTAATTAGTAATTGACAAGGCGTAATTCGTAATTCGTAATTGACAAGGCGTAATTCGTAATTGACCATACGTCCGTCAGGCAATTCATAATTTATAATTCATAATTCATAATTGACCAACGGTTTCCGCCAGCCGCACAAACTCGCGTCTATATCCCCGTTCGTCGTTGTTCAGGGCGGTTTTGGCGAGGTCGATCACCTTATCGTAGGTTGCATCGGCTTTAAACTCCGAATCGCTCAGCAATTGAGCCAGCATGGCGACCGCCGCCGCAAAACGGAAGTCGGACGATACGGCGTTCGTTTTTTCGTCGATGACCGGGAGTTCTGTTTTTTCGCTCGCGTTGCCGTCGGGCTGTTTGTATCTCAGTTTAATCGTGAGCATTTCCTTCGAACCGGAGTATTGGGGTTTGCCGGTCGATTCCTTCTTCGGCTTTTGATACTTCAGGGGATCGACTTTGCCAGCGCCGGCAAATTCAACTCCGGGCGGCACTATTTCGTAGAAGGCGGTCACGCAGTGTCCTGCGCCCATTTCGCCCGCATCTTTGGTGTCGTCGTTGAAGTCCTCGTTGTTCAGGAGGCGGCTTTCGTAGCCGACGAGACGGTAGGCTTGCACGTGTTCGGGATTGAACTCGATTTGCAGCTTCACGTCCTTCGCCACCGCGTGCATCGTTCCTCCAAATTCGCTTACCAGCACTTTGTTCGCTTCCTGCAGATTGTCGATGTAGGCGTGGTTGCCGTTGCCCTTTTCGGCGAGCGCCTGCATGCGGCTGTCCTTGTAGTTGCCCATGCCGTAGCCCAGAACGGTGAGGAACACTCCCGACCGGCGTTCGCTCTCTATGAGGCTCTCCAGCTCGGCGACGGAGGATATGCCGACGTTGAAGTCGCCGTCGGTGCAGAGAATCACTCTGTTGTTCCCTTCCTTCATGAAGTTTTGCCGCGCTGTCCGGTATGCCAGCGCGATGCCTGCTCCGCCGGCGGTCGAGCCTCCGGCTTCGAGTTTGTCGAGCGCTTCGCGGATTTTCTGTTTGTCGCCGCCGGAGGTCGAGGGAAGGACTTCGCCTGCCGAGCCGGCATAAACGACGATAGCTACTCTGTCGGCTTCGCGCAGATTGTTCGTCAGCAGCTTGAGCGACGACTTGACTAATCCCAGCCGTCCGGGTCCCGACATCGACCCCGAAACGTCTATCAGAAAGACGAAATTGGAAGGAGGAAGCTTTGCTGACGGAATTTCGCGAGCCTTTAGCCCCACGCGAACGAGTCTGTGCCGCCTGTTCCACGGACATTCGTCCGTTTCGGCGGAAATCCTCACCGGATCCTTGCCGTCGGGCGCGGCATAGTCATACGAAAAGTAGTTTATCATCTCTTCCGCGCGAACGGCGTTTTTAGGGGGCATCTGTCCCTCGTTCACGAATCTGCGCACATTGGCGTAGGATGCGGCGTCCACGTCGATAGAAAAAGTGGAAAGCGGCTCTTCGGAAGCAAACCTGAAGCGGTTTTCCTTCTTCGCGCCGTATTCTTCGGTGTTTGCCCGCGCGCCGTATGCAATAATCGAACCGACCGAACGGGAGGCTGCCGGACGGCTCAGTTTTAGCGCGACGGGACGGGATTCATCCGATTCCATCCTCATCTCCATCGTCCTCTCCGTCCTGTCCGCCATCTCCGGCGTATTCAGCGTCTCATCCAGCGTCTCATTCTGCAGACGAAGCCTCGCTATCAGAACTTCCGCCTCCGGCATCAAGGCGACGTCTATCGTTTTCCGATTCGCCGCGATTTTCTCCGTAAAATAGCCTTCGCAGGCGAAAACGAGAGTGTCGCCTTCGGACACTGAAATGGAATAGACGCCGTTTCCGTCGGCAGTTGTTCCGAGCCGATTTCCCGCGACGGACACCTTGCAGGCTGCTATGGCTTTCTTTGAATCGGCATCCGTCACCTTTCCCTTCACCGTGATAGTTCGGGCATTCGCGCCCGTCGCGGCGAGCAGCAGCAGCAGCAGCAGCATGACTGCGCTTATAGCTGTTGTTTTCATTATAGCTGTTGTTTTCATGATTAATAAGTGTTTAATGTAACGATACTTTACTTTTTAATTTCAATAATGTCGTCATGTCAAATTTCGTGCCGCGCAATAATCAATTACGAATTACGAATTACGAATTACGGCCGGCTTCGGATCAATTACGAATTACGAATTACGAATTACGGCCGGCTTCGGACGTATCAATTACGAATTACGAATTACGACAGTCGGGGAGCGTTCGGGAGATGGAACAGATTGCGGGTCAAGCCCGCAATGACCGTCCGGCCGAAGGGAGCGTTCCGGCCGTCTATTCGTCCGTTCGTCCGTGTCCTGCCGTCCCGCTCGCCTCCCGAACGCTCCCTTCGGCCGGACGGTCATTGCGGGCTTGACCCGCAATCTGTTCCATCTCCCGAACGCTCCCCGAATCTCCCCGCCGTCCGCAGGTCATTTCGATTAACAGTTTTGCAGAAAAAATGCGACAATCCGGTTTGCGAGACTTCTGGAGTTATGAAGTTATTTATAACACATCCCTAAATGCCGAGGAGCATATCGTCGTTCCGAGCGCGGGAGAACGAAGGATGAACGAAGGATGAGCGAAGGATGAGCGAAGGATGAACGAAGAAATGACGACAGCGAGGCTTGTTTCAGGGCGTTATGGTCGGAGGTGCCGCGAGCATAGACCGTATCGCGCTGAATGCG
>JAITHX010000067.1 GCA_031279735.1 Prevotellaceae bacterium | reverse complement strand
TGCTTCGCCAGACGGGAGCCGAATCCCTTCCGTCTGGCGAAGCACCCCATACCCCATACCCTATACCCTATACCCCATATATACCCTATATCCTATACATTATGCCGTTTTTCTTTATTTCTTCGATAAACGGATCGCTTTTCCGGAAATATTCGGTAGAGTAAGTCTTTGCTTCGATACGGATATAAAGAATTAGTGATTAGCGCCTGCCGGTTCCTTTTCAGTGATTCATCCGATCCTCTCCCCCTGCAGGCACTAACCGCTAACCACTCAAAAAAATAGTGGTTAGCGGCAGCGGATTCTTTTTCCATGATTCGTCCGCAGGCACTAACCACTAACCACTAACCACTAATCACTAACCACTAACCACTAACCACTAATCACTTATTATTTCACATAATCTGCTTTGTTCAGGAAATCGAAACTTTGTTTTACGTCCTGCTGCGGAGTTCCGATATACCGTTCGACTTCCACATACCAGTCCTTTACGTTGTTGGCATAAGCCGTCTCGAAGATTGGCTTGAAGTCTATGGTATTGCTGGCGCCGATAGCTTCTTCGTCCTTGATGTGGAGAACTTGTATTCGTTTGGGATACTTTTTCATGTATTCCACCGGACAGTAGCCGCCTTTCTTTGTCCAGTAAACGTCGTTCTGGAAAAGCACGTGGTCGGGGCTTGTGTTTTCTATCAGGAGGTCGTACACGGGAACGTCGTTGATTTTGTTTTCAAACTCGAAGGCGTGGTTGTGGTATCCGAACTTGATGCTTGCTCCGGCGGTAATCAGACCTATTTCGTTGAAATAATCGCCGTAGCGCTTTACGTTTTCGATGGTGGCTCCTTCGCCGCTCAGGGGCGACGAGGGCATGATCATGTATTTCATGCCTGCCGCGTTGTGGGCTTCGACCGCTTTGTTCCACCAGTTCATGTCTTCGTCGCGGTTGTCGCTGATGTTTCTGCCGAGGTGCGAGCTGGTGGCTTTCATGCCCAGATCGGTTACGATTTTTTTAAATTCCGAGGGTTCGAGTTCATACAGTTTGCCGTTGCTGTAGCCTGCGGTTTCGAGGTTCACGTATCCCATTTTGGCGACTGCTTCGAGCACTTTTTTGATGCCTATGTCCTTGATATCGTCGCGCAGGGAGTAGAGCTGGAGACCGATGTGTTTTTTTGTTGTGCTTGCTCCGCCGCACGATACCAGCAATTTGGGAGCAATCAGTCCTCCGGCGGCGGCGAGGGCTGCGGTTTTTAAAAATTCGCGTCTATTTCTCATGTATTTATCATTTAAAACGTTAATACTTTTTTTTATACGCCGACAAAGTTAATGCATTTCTCCATATACGGGCTGTGTTTTTCAAAAAAAAATTCTTCGATTTTCGGTTCGGTTAAATTATTGCGTTGAACGACAAACCGGTTTGCTGCACATTGTCAGTTCCAGAATTTTTCCGTTTTTGAACTCTTCGTGCGAAAAAAACAATTCGTCGAGTTCTTTTCCGTCGAGTTTCGCCGAGCGGACATATTTGTTTTCCGGACTGTTGTCGATGGCGCGAATAGTGAACGTCGAGCCGTTTTCACGGGTAACGACCGTTTCGTCGAAAATCGGGCGTCCGATGGAATAGGAGGGGATGCCGGGGCAGTGCGAGTAGAATCCCATGGCGTTAAGCACGTACCAGGCCGACATTTCGCCGCAGTCCTCGTTGCCCGAAAGTCCGTCGGGATCGTCGAAGTATAGAGTTTCGAGCACTCGATCTACCAGTTCCTGGGTTTTGTGCGGTTCGCCCATCAGATTGTAGAGGTGTATAGTCTGATGGCTCGGTTCGTTTCCGTGCGCGTATTGTCCTATGAGTCCCGAAATGTCGGCGGAAACGTTGTCGCCGGTCAGTTCGGAACTCACGGAGAACAGCGAATCGAGTTTGGAGACGAAAGCCTTTTTGCCGCCCATGAGTTCGGCGAGTCCTTCGGCGTCGTGCGGCACGAACCATGTCCACTGCCATGCATTGCCTTCGCAATAGTCGTCGCTGTTGTGTTCCGAGCGTCGCGGGTCGAAGGGCGTTCTCCACGAGCCGTCGGACATTTTTCCGCGCATGAATCCGGCGGCGGGGTCGTAGTAATGGCGGTAGTTTTTGCTCAGTTCCGAAAAGCGGGCATAATCTTCGTTTTTGCCGAGATGTTTGGCGAACTGCGCTATCAGCCAGTCGTTGTAGGCATATTCCAGACCTCGCGCCACCGATTGATGTTCAACTTCGGCGGGAATGTATCCTGTGGTGTTCTTGTATTTTTTGCCGACGGGCATGAGGTTGTAGTGCAGCACTCCGCGGTTGATTGTCGGCGAAACGTTCAGAGTGTCGTATGAGGAGGATTTGACGCAGGCCTGATAAGCCTTTTCGACGTCGAAATCGCGGTCGCCCTTGAGATAGGAATCCACGATGACCGAAACGGCGTGATAGCCTATCATGCAGCCCGTATAGTTCGACATGAGTTCCCACATCGGGAGCAGCCCGCCTTCGTCCGACTTGCGGATGAGCGACCGTATCATAGCCTGATTCGCGGATGACGAGATGAGCGTGTTCAGCGGATGCAGCGCTCTGAAAGTGTCCCAGAGCGAAAACACCGAATAGTTCACATAATTTTTGTCGCGAGCGATTTTGTTGTCCATAGTTCTGTATCGTCCATCGACGTCGGAGCTGACAACGGGTTCGAGAGCCGTGTGATAAAGGGCGGTATAGAATATGGCGCGTTTTTTCGCGTCGCCGGTTTTGACGGCTATTTTGCTCAATTCCCTGTTCCATTCGCGTCGGGCGTTCCTTCGCGTTTCGTCGAAATTCCAATCCTTTATTTCGGAATCGAGGTTATTCTTCGCGCCTTCGACATCTACGAAGGATATGCCGACTTTGGCGAGAATCTGTTTGTTTCCGGAAGTATTTCTGAACGAGAGGCGCGCCGTTGCATTGTTTTCCACCTTGCAGTCGAAGGGTTCGGAGAATCTGGCGTAAAAGAACACATAACGGTTGGGCGCCCAGCCTCTGACCTGTTTCGATCCCTGTATTTCGCGTTCGCCGACTGCCTGTATTTCCGAAGCTGTCAGTTTTCGGTTGTTTATCGTTCTCGTCAGGTCTATCAGCAGTCCGGGGCTGTCGTTTTTATCGAAGGTGTATCGGTGGAATCCGGCGTGCATGGAGGCGGTCAGTTCCGCCTTGATGCCGTAGTCCTTGAGGCGGACGCTGTAGTATCCGGGCGAAGCGGTTTCTTCCTTGTGCGAAAACGAAGAACCGAACGAAGGGGTTTTGTCGTCTCCGTTCGGCGCCATCAGTTTCGGTTCGCCTTCGTAGGGCAGGAACAGCACGTCGCCGAGATCGCCTATTCCTGTGCCGCTAAGGTGAGTGTGACTGAATCCCATCAGGGTTTCGTCGTCGTGGTAGTAACCCGAGCAGGCATCCCAGCCGCTTGTGCGGGTGTCGGGACTGAGCTGAACTAATCCGTGGGGAAGGGTAGCGCCGGGGTAGGTGTGTCCGTGGCCTCCGGTTCCGATAAACGGATTCACGTACTTTGCGTAATCGCTTTCGCTGTCGGAACAGGCAATTGTAATCATCGACAAGAGAAAGCACGACATAAAATATTTTTTCCTCATGTTTCCTTAATTAATTTTAGAACATATTTGCAAAATGCAGTGCAAAGATATTGAAAAATCAGGAACCGGGGCGCCGGAAAAAGAGTCCGGCGTTCTGTCGGGCAAAGCGCGCTGTTTATCTATCTATCGTAATCCTTAAGCCCTTCCATCAATTTCTGCCTCGAGAAAAATATTCGGCTTTTGACCGTGCCAATTTTCAGGTTCAGCGAATTGGCGATTTCCTTGTATTTGTATCCCGACGTATGCATTTTGAACGGGATACGAAATTCAGGGTCGAGAGAATCGATCTTGCTGTTGATTTCGTTTGCCGAGAATGAGGATTCCGGCGTCAATTCGTCCTGACGGCTATTGATGAGAAACTGATTGTCGCTCGAATCAAACGTTGTCGCGTGCTTTATGTTCTTGCGATAATTGTTGATGAACGTATTTCTCATTATTGCGAAAGCCCATGCTCTCAGGTTCGTGTTGTCTTCAAATTGTTCTCTGTAAACGAGAGCTTTCAAAAACGTGTCCTGAACCAAATCCTTCGCATCACATTCATTTGACGTTAAGCTGTAGGCAAAACGAATGAGGCTGTCCTCCAGAGCCAATAAGTCTGTATTAAACTGTACCGTTTTCATTTACAAAAGTTTATCCACACTAAACATTTTAATTTGGATGTGCAAAGTTAATAAAACTAAAAAATTTCAAAAAAATCAATTACTATTTGCACCTCAAAGACCTTCTTTCCGAAAATCCGACAGAATAACGAAAAAGCGGATAAAAGGTTTAGATTTTTTGCAAGATTTAACATTAGGTTGTTCCCGTTGTACTCGCGGTTTGTGTGTAATTTAATGACACGGCGATTATAACGCCGAGTTCAACCGAAATGTCTGTTTTTGTCTGTTTTTGTCTGTTTTTGTTCTTTTTCCGTTTTTTTCAACTTCCGTTTTTTTCAATTCCTATTTCGGATTCATTCTGGGAATTTTTGTCCTTTCTTTTCTTTTTCTTGGAATCCGACAAGTTTTCGCGCCGGGTGCAAACTATTTCCGTCTGTTTGATATGGCGGTTGATGATGTCGATGATGCTTTCTATCGAATTTCTTTCCAATTCGCTTAAGGGCATCAGCAACATGCTGGAGACCACCTTGCAGAGGTTGTCGAACGCCTTGTTGGTAGCCATGCGGTATTTCAGAACGCTTCCCTTCGGGCGTTTGTCGCACGTCGATTGGGCGCGTATCGCATTGGCTTGCGCGGTGTAGAGAGATTCAAACTCCTCGTTTTCGCTATTCAGCTTATCGACGGTGCGGGTCAGTCCGAAACGTTCGAGCAGTTCGGGCATTTCGAGCAGTTTGTCCGTCAAATTGTGCAGGCTCGCGGTTTCCGATTCGTAGTTTTTCCTTGCGGAAGTCTTATACTGTTCCGCAACGTGCAGCAGCCGGCGGGCTTCGCTCTTTTCTTCGTCCGACATGGCGAAATCGTAGTGATACCGGATTTTGGCTATAACGGCGCGTGCCGAAAAATCGCGCTGTTCGTCTTTTTTCACGATGGTTTCAGTATCGAACACGCCCGCGCTCCGTTTGAAGAACGCATCCAGCGAGGCGAGTTCGGCGGCGAAGGTCTGAAACACCGGCCGAAGTCCCGCCACTTTAGCCACAAGCACTTTAATGTCCTTGTGAATGGCATGAAGCGTCCTTACGTTGCGCGAAGCCGTCAAATCGTGCAGCAGTCCTTTGTGCAGTAAAATTTCCTTTCCCATGAGCTTTTTTTATTAATCACACTTACGTTTTTATTAATCACACTTGCGTTTTTATGTTTTTATGTTGTTATGTAAATTACCATTCACGGCGCAAAGATATGAAATATTCACGATAACTCTACAATCGAACTGTTATTTTTTCGGGTTCTGCTGGGAATTGTGTGGAAAAGCCATGAAACCCTTATTTTTCAAAGCACCCTTAGCAGCATCCGGACAGCATGCGTTCACCCTTATTCCCCTATTAAGGGATCGTGCGGTTATTCGCCGCGTCGCGGTGTTTTTTCACCGCAGAGGACGCAGAGGCTTCGCAAGGGCGCAGAGGCTTCGCGTCCTTTGCGCAAGGTCGCCGGAGGCTGCGGGTCAAGCCTCAAGACTTGTAACCGCGCGCCCTTCGCAAAGAACGCGAAGCCCTTGCGCCCTTTGCGCCCCTTGCGTTACAAAAACACCGCAACGCGGTGAAAAAACACGCAAACTTTCTTCACACAATTTCCGGTAGAACCTTTCTTTCATACGCTCTTTCATAAATCCTTCAACAATCGCGGGCAGGAGGAAAAACCGCTCTTTATTTATGAAAGCTCCATAGCTCAAAATCCGTTTGTTATATCTTTTTCCTTTCATAAATCTTTCATAAATCTTTCATAAGTCGGCTTCATGATTTATGAAAGCTCCGCAGCTGAAAATCGGTTTGTTACGTCTTTTTCCTTTCATAAAGCTTTCATAAATCCTTTCATAAATTATGAAAGGAACCATTCGGGCGAAAAGCGCGAACCCTTGTTGGTGATTTTGCCGATTCTGCTAAGTTCCTGTATCAAATTCATTATTCTGTTTTTCTTTTGTTCGTCGCTCAAATGGTCGGGCATGATGTTCCGGAGCAGGGCGTCGATATCCTTTCTGGTCATACTGCGGCGTTCTCCGATGTTTTTAAGAATCAGATCGAAGTATTGCTGCTTGTCGAGAGGCTTGTTTTGGAGATATTCCGCGTTTTGTTCCGGTTCCCGATACAGTTCCTGTATATCGCCGTTTTTTTTGGAAATATGCAAGTCCGGTTTCTCCCCTTCGATAAAGCTCCGTTCTTTCAGATATTTTTCCTCAGCATCGGTCAGTTCTTTGTTTTTTTGGACTTTGTCCAGCAATATTATGTCGTGGAGCAAAAGAGAAGGCGTTCGCGCGAGCAGCCGGGCATAATCCATGTTCAGTATCTTGCCGGTAACGGTTACTTTCACTCTCTCTTCGCTCAGGTCGTATTCCGGAAGCGGAAAAAATCTGTCTTTTTGATAGATGAACATTTTTTTTATTCCGCCGCCCATCGTATCCACCATTTTGAGATTGAACATTGCCGTTGCCAGAAATTTGTTTCTGTAATACTCGTCGGGCGCATCCTGCCGGATTACCTTCTCCACAGAACCCGGAATGAAAGTACCCGGATTGGTAAATACCAGTTGTTCGTTCTCCATTTCCACCACATTGATTCTGCCGCCTCTGGCGTAGTCCTGATGAGCGATACAATTGTTGATGGCTTCACGAATGATATACGGTTCGTACTGATCTATTTCGTCGGGGAACAATGAGCCGTCCTTAATGTACCGGTACTTCAGGTTGCGAATTTTGCGATATATCCTATCGACAGCCAGCAAAAACGGACAGGACACAATGGCGTAATCTTTTTCAATATTGTTGGCGTCTTTCAGAATCCATCGTATTTTCGGATCGGCGGGCGACAGAAAATGTTCGGATTCTTCCTTGCCCAGCAGTAAAATGGCTGTACGGGTAATTTTCCCGCCGACGGTTATCTTCGCCTTATTAAGGAATTGCACATCGTCCCATTCGTCTGCTTCAGCCGCCTTGTCCGGAAATTTATTTTTAAAGACTTCCCGAGCCTTCCCGATTGCCGTTTCGTCCAAATCGGCATGAGTCGCCCCCTCCACAATGGCTACACTCCAGTCGTTCACGGTTGTTTGCGCTCTTATTCGTT
>JAITHX010000158.1 GCA_031279735.1 Prevotellaceae bacterium | reverse complement strand
ATAAATCGCGTCTTGCGGGCGCGATAAATCGCGCCCCTACATCGCCGCTATCCCACAATTTTAACACGACAGAAGTATAGTACCTGTCGGCTCAGTATCTCCGTCTCTCTCCATCCGTCCGACAGGCACTAACCACTAACCACTAACCACTAACCACTAATTGCGTCCGACAGGCACTAACCACTAACCACTAATCACTAACCACTAATTGCGTCCGACAGGCATTAACAATTAACCATTAACAATTAACCATTAAATGTAATCCGTTCGTTTCAACAGAATTGAAAAAAAGTTTTCAGAACGGGTAATTTTTATTTGCAAATTGTTTCTATATTCGCGCCGTAAAACCGACGAATGGTTTACGGCAAATTTTTTATTGATCCGGTTTCGATTGCGTAAGAATTTATAATATGAAAAAAGTGAGAGTTACAACAACCGGCTGTCCCGTAACGGGAAAGTCGAAGTTTACGGGAGGTTTTTTGGCGAATTTTTTGGCGAATATGCTGCTTGCAGTTGTGTGCATGCTGCTGCATGCTGCTGTTGTTCACGCCGACGGAGGAGGCAACGATTTTAACGGTGTCGCCGCCGCCGCCGACGCGGGCTTTGTTCCGCTTTCGTTCGGACATTCGGCGCGTTCTTCGCGGCTTCCGGCTTCCGATGCCGCTCGCGTTTACACCGAAGCGGCGGACATTGGAATGAACGACGATTCATATTTTTTCGCAATGATTCTGTACGAAGGCGAGAAAGCGGAGGACGTTCTGTTTGAAGCCGCATTGTTCGATACTGCTTCCGCTGTTCCCGCGCTGGCTCATTCTCCCGACTATCCGTGGATTGCCAAGTCGGGATACGTGACCTCCGGAAATGCCGGAGCGCACGGTTCCGTATCCCGTTTGTCGGCGGAGGCGGAACACGGGAAAAGCATCGAAGTGTATTTTGAATGGTATGCTGGCAGCGAGACTGAAGCGGATGTGTTTTCGTTTCTGATAGACGGAAAGAAAGCCCTGCGCTATTCCGGCACGGGGATGAATGATTACGCTTCGTTCTCGCACGTTCTTTCGCCCGGCAGGCACGCGCTGGTCTGGGAATATTCGAAGGACAGTTCGGACAACATCGGACTCGACGGGGTTCGAGTTCGCAATTTGAAGATAAATTATATGAACGCGGAAGTTCCCTCGTCCGATTTCATAATCACCGCCGATAGGGTGCTTGCGGGCTACATTGGCGCCGGAGGCGACGTTGCGATTCCAGCCGGAGTGGAGAAAATAGCCGGCGGTGTCTTCGCCGGAAATTCTGCCGTCAAATCGCTCGTCATCTCCGGTTCGGTCAAGACTATAGAAACGCAAGCCTTCCAATATTGCGATTCTCTGACGTCGGTGTTTATTCCCGCCTCGGTAGAGCAAATCGGCGCTATGGCGTTCTACGGAACGGTGAATCTTAGCGCGGTGAGGGTGGAACATGCGGTTCCTCTGCCGCTGGGCGACCGGACGAACATATTCACTCCCTGCGACGACAAGACTCTCGTGGTGCCTGACGGTTCCAAGGCTGCATATACAGCCGATCCGGAATGGAGCAAGTTCGCGCGCATAGTCGAGGAAAGCGAAAACGCTTTCGCGGAGGCTGTATTCGATTCGGCGTCGGTCAGAGTGGAGTTCGTTCATTCCGCCGACTATCCATGGATAGCCGAGATATCCGAAAATTCCGAGAATGCCGGCGGCGGATTCGTGACGAACGGAAACAAGAAAATAAACGGCAGCAAGTCCTCCTTCACCGCCCTGCTCGAACACGACAGGGACATTGAAGCGAGTTTCGAGTATTTTGCGGAAAGCGAGAGCTTCGATCATTTTGAATTTAGAGTAAACGAAAAGACCATATTTCGACTTTCGGGCACCGGCATGTCGGACTACGAATCCTACTCCTTTTCCCTGCCGCCCGGCAAGCACGAGCTGACATGGGAATACGCAAAGGACAGCCGGAGTTCCGCCGGATTCGACGGCGCGAAGGTTCGCAACCTGAAAGTGACCTACACCGGCGCAACCAGTCCGCTCAGCGAATTTCTCGTCAGGGACGGAGTTCTGCTTGCGTACTTCGGCAAGGGAGGCAACGTGCATATACCGGACAACGTGACGGATATAGCCGAAAGCGTATTCGAGGGCAACGGGGAGATCGTTTCCGCGTTCATTCCCGGTTCGGTTCGGAACATAAACAATTACGTTTTCCGCAACTGCGACAGTCTGACTTCGGTTGTTGTCTCCGACGGAATACGGAGCATCGGCATGGAAGCGTTTCTCGGAGCGCCGCTGACCGTTGCGAATATTCCCGCGTCGCTTGTCGAGCTTAGCGCAAGAGCGTTCGGCGGCAATTCCGCCCTCGCGTCGATCGACGTCGATTCCGGAAACACGAAATACATTTCCGAGAACGGGGTTTTGTACGACAGGAACAGGACTCATCTGATACAGTATCCGGCCGCGAAATCCGACACGTCCTTCACCATTCCCGCTTCGGTTGGAACAATAGAGTCGTATGCCTTTGAAGGGAACTCGACGCTGAGGGAGATAACCGTTTTGCGGGATTCGATAGTTCCGGTCGCGTTCAACGGCTTCAATCCGGGCAACTGCATCCTGCGCGTTCCGGCGGGCAAGAAGGAACTCTACGAAACCTCCGCCGGCTGGAAGGACTTCAAGAGGATTCTCTACGCCGGCGAGGATCCCGACGGCGCGTCGTTTGAATCGGCGCTGCTCGATTCCGCTTCGGTTGTTCCGGCGTTTGAACATTCGTCGGATTATCCGTGGGTCTCCAAGACAGGCTACGCGGCGAGCGGCAACGGCAGAGCGCCGTCGTCGGTATCGTACTTCGCCGCAGAGGTGGAACACGACAAGAGCATCGAGGTTTCCTTCGACTGGCTGGCAAGCAGCGAGGCGCAGCGCGACGTGTTCTCGTTTCGGATCGACGGAAAAACGGCTCTTCAGTCTTCCGGCATCGAAGCGCGGGAGTTCTCTTCTTTCGTCCACGTTCTCGCGCCGGGCAAACACGTTCTGCGCTGGGAATACGCGAAGGACGAAGCAACCGACACCGGATTGGACGAAGCGCAAGTCCGCCGCCTCAAGATAACGTATCTCGACACTGTGGCTCCCGTGTCCGAGTTCATCATCGACGCCAGCAATGTCCTCGTGGGATATACGGGCGCGGGCGGCGACATAACGATACCCGAAGGCGCGGTGAAGATCGCCGCGAACGTTTTCGCCGGCAATTCCGGCATCCGCTCCGTTGTTGTATCCGGCACGGTCGTGGAGATAGAAAGAAACGCCTTCATGAACTGCGATTCTCTGGCTTACGTGTTTATTCCCGCCTCGGTGGAGCGAATCGGCTTGACGGCGTTTTATGGAACGGCGAATCTTCGCGAGGTGAAGGTGGAACGCGCGGTTCCTCTGCCCCTGAGCGAGGATTTGAACATCTTCTATCCCTGCGCCGCCAGTCTGATTGTGCCGCGAGGAACTGCGGATGTCTATGCGCAGGCTCCGGTGTGGAGGAAATTCCCGAACATAATTGTGCCCGACACCATAATGGTAGTTTTCAATTCCAACGGAGGCGTTCCGACGATGCCCGACACTGTTTTTGCGGTTCATAACGCCATTCTGACGCCCCCCTCCGAGCCGACGCACGCAAAATATGCTTTCAAAGGCTGGTACAGAGAGCCGGAAGGACTCGCGAAATGGAATTTCGACACCGACAGGGTCGCTGGCTCCATGGAATTGTATGCGCGCTGGGGCGTTCCGTACAATCAGGAGATTAGTTTCGCGAGAGGAAGCTCCGACAGCGTCGAATTTAACATCAGAGCCACTTCGGGCAAAACATTTACGGTGCTTTGCGGAGGCGTTTCCCGAAGCTATGCGGGAACGGGCGACAACGACGTGCGCGTGACCGGAAAAGGCGGCAGCGTGAAAATCGTCGCGGACGAAGATTGCGACTTCCTGCGTCTCGACGCGAGCAAACAGTCGCTTATATCTCTCGACGTGAGCAAGAGTCCTCTTCTGCTTTCGCTGAACTGCCGCGACAACAGTCTTCAAACCCTGAATGTGGACAGCAATACCGAGCTGCTTGACTTGAACTGCCGCGACAACAACATCTCCGCTCTGGACATATCGAACAATACCGCGCTGGTCTATCTGGATTGCTCGGGCAACAGAATAGAGAATCTGGACGTGAGCAAGAATCCCGACCTGCGAAAACTCGTCTGCAGCGACAACAGCATATCTTCGCTTGATTTGAGCGCCAACGCCGCGCTTGAGGAGGTATATTGCTACAACAACAGTATTTCCCTTGCCGGACTGTATGACATTTCAAAGCGCGCGGCGGCGAAAGCCAGTCTCGGCAAGCAGACTTTGCCCGAATCGAGGGTCGGAGCAAGAACGGCTATACCTCTCGACACCGTATTTAAGGGACGAAACACCGCTGTCGAAGTGTTCGACGCGGCGGACGCGATACTCGTCGATGAAGATTATTACACCTTCGACAAGGGCGTTCTGCGGTTTCTGACCGGAGGCGCGTATTACGTCGAGACCAGCAATCCGGCGATAGTTTCCGATACGGCGTATCCCGCGAAAACGGTTGCGCGCTTCATCGTTTCCGACAGCGCAAGTTCCGACGCCACGCTCAAGCGCATAGATGCGGGCGGCGGAGTGCTTTCGCCCGAATTTAATCCCGCCGTCCTGAATTATAGCATGGAAGTGGCGGCGCGGGTTGAGACCTTCACCGCAAGAGGCTATCCGAATCATCCGCGAGCCGTGGTTTCCGCCGCCGCAATAGATTTGGCTATCGGCGAAAACGGACGTGTCTGGCCTCTTAAGGTGACAGCCGAAAACGGAAAAGACACCCTGCTTTATACGGTGACGATAAACCGCATCAGTTCCGACGCAAGCGGCAACGCCCGCCTGAAAAGTCTTGCGGCAAGCAGGGGAAATATGTCGCCCGCCTTCAGTCCCGACATTTTCGAATACACGGTGAAGGTAACCGAAAAGGTTGATTCCATAAGTCTCCGCGGAATTGCCGCGCACGAGGGAGCAAGCGTCTCGAACAACGGTTTCGCGGCTCTCGAATACCTGACGCCGGGCAACGCGAATGCAGTCAGCTTTACCGTTGTTGCCGAAGATCGCGCCTCCGCGCAAACCTACTCCGTGATTATCGATCGCGCCGTTCCGCTGGAGTTGAAGCTCAACGGACGAAACCTGGAGGAACTCGGAGCGGAAGTGACCGAAGTCGGTCCCGACGAGACTTTGATTTCCTACGTCGGCGACTGCGACATTGCTTCCGGTTCGGAGAATCTCCGGCTGAACATTACGGCTTCGGAAGGCAGCATGAAAGTGACCGCCGGCGGAAAAGACGGCATCAGCGAGGGCAGCGCCCTGAGCGAGGAGATAGAAGTTGTTCCGGGCAAGCTTTCGTCGGTGAAGATAGAAGCGAGCGCAAATGCCGGCGGCGGCAAGCACACCTACATATTCGAGGCGGCGAATCCGATTGTAGGCGAAAACTTGTACTACAGCCGCTGGAACAACGTGATTGCGGTGAATAGAAATTCGATTAACAACGTGCAAATATCCGAAGTGCGCTGGAGGGACAAGAACAATGTTGTGACGGAACGCGAATACGTTCGTCTCACCGGCTCCGAACGTCCCGCCGACTACAAAGCCGAAATAAAGACCGTCGAAACCAACGCATGGCATAAGGTGTGCAGCAACGTGGAAACGAAATCCTACGCGAAGTTCGCCGCATATCCCAATCCGGTGTCGCGCGGCGAAAGCCTGATTTTGCAGATGCCCGAATCTTTTGTCGGCGGAACGCTCGACGTCTATAGTCTGTCGGGGCAGATAGTCAAATCCGGCGTCGCTCTGACCTCGGCAATGCAGGCGGTAAGCGTAGCGGATTTGATTACCGGCATATATATCTTCCACGCGACGGCTAAAACCGGCGAAAAGCGCGAGGTTAGGATAATCGTTGAATAGAAGAAATGCTACAAAAGCGAATGATTTAAATATATGCGTGATATGAAACTATGCGAGAAATGCGCAAGCTGTGCGAGCTGTGTGAAAATATGCGGCGGATGCGCGAACCTGATAATCGCGGCGACGGTGAAATGCCTGTGTGCGGCGGCGCTTTGTCTTAGTTCCGTCTTTGTGCGGGCGCAAAGCGAAAACACCAGCGAATTTGCTTTCTACGGAACGGGAGGAATGGCTAATCTTATGTATAAATTGAGCGAAGACGGTTCAAAAACCGGAGGATTCGGCGGAGGCGCGGGAGTGTCGTACACCTACAACTTTTCCTACGAGCTTGGATTGTCCGCCGGCGTAGAAATAACTTCATACGGCGGCAACAAAGCCGAATACAAAACAATCGCCGAATCATACGTCGGGAAGGACGACAACGGCGACGAGGTGAAATACGAGTTTAAGTTCGACAATTATGCGGAAAATCAGAAAGTGACGATGTTCTCCGTTCCCGTGAAGCTCGTTTATCGACTGCAGCTGAGCAATACTACGGATTTGTATGCGGCGGGCGGAGTGAAAGTGGGTTTGCCCGTGTCGGCAAAATCCGATATTGTCGGCAAAGTCACTTCGGCGGGATACTACTCGTATGAAGACCTCACCTACCACGACTTGCAGGAACACGGATTCTTCACCGACAGGGAGGTCAACGTGAAATCTAAAAAGATTGATTTGGGCATAGCCGCAATGCTTTCGTTTGAAGCCGGCTTCCATTTCTGTTTCGGAGAAAACGCAGGCTTATACGCCGGACTGTTCATCGACTACGGAATGAACGATATGCGCAAAGCCAAAGACAGGCATCTCGTCAACTGCAACGAAGTCGTAACCTACGAAAGCGTCCTGAATACCGGACTGAGCGACAAGTTGAATTTGATGAGCGTCGGGTTGAAGCTGCAATTCGCCTTCGGCTGGTGACTGTGAACAATTACGACACTTGATTAATTGTTAATTGTTAATGGTTAATTGTTAATGCCTGTCGGACGGGTGGAGCGAAACGGAGATACTGAGCCGCAGGCAATTCATAATTAATTGTTAATTGTTAATTGTTAATGGTTAATGCCTATCGGACGGGTGGAGCGAAACGGAGATACTGAGCCGCAGGCAATTCATAATTAATTGTTAATTGTTAATTGTTAATTGTTAATGCCTGTCGGACGGGTGGAGCGAAACGGAGATACTGAGCCGCAGGCATTAACAATTAACAATTAACAATTAACAATTAATTAAAATTGCCTGACGGATGCGGGGAGAATTATGAACTGTTCGACTTTCCGTCAGGCAATTCATAATTAATTGTTAATTGTTAATTGTTAATGATTAGCCTATCGGACGGGTGGAGTGAAACGGAGATACTGAGCCGCAGGCATTAACAATTAACAATTAACAATTAACAATTAATTAAAATTGCCTGACGGACGCAGTGAGAATTATGAACTGTCCGACTTTCCGTCAGGCAATTCATAATTCATAATTTATAATTCATAATTCTTTGAGCTGTTTCCAGACAGCGACTGTTGCCGCTGCCCATTAAATCTGCATAAATCAGCAACGCCGGGACGATGTTGTTTTCCGGTTTGACGGGACGGGACTCGATCCAGAACTTTTGATATATTCTTATTTCGCCATTCTCTTTAGGAACGACAAAACCGGCAGGCAACAACATTTTAGCGGGAATTTCCGTATAAATGTCAAATGTGCCCGGATATAAATAACCGTCTATAAGATTCGCGCCCGATTCGCCGCCCCAATACATGCCTTCGGGCAAAACCATAGACAGCCATCGGTCACGCTTTTCATTATTCCGAAACGTCATTCGTCCAAGCAGCAGCTTGGGCTTCAATGTCCGGTTATAGGCTATAACCCAGCGTTCCAACAGTTCTTTTCTGTTTTTCAGAAAGCGTCCTCTATCGGTTTTCAGAATAAAATGGTTTGCCGTCAATTCTTCCACCGCATTTTTTATCGTGCCGAGAGAAATACCGGTTTTTTCGTGAATTGTACGATAGGGAAGATTTACGTTTTCAGGATGCAGAAGAAAATTGAAAATAAGTTTAATTCCCGTTTCCTGAAACGCTCGGTCGGTCGTTGTTTTCACCATTACGTTCTTTTGCCCTTTCACTATCAGCAAAAGATTATTGTGCCGTATAATACAGTTGCCGGCACAGTCGAGAATATTTATGCCGCGACAGGAAAACTGATTCGTCAGTTCGGGATAAATGTATTTGGCAACCAACAGCAATGGCTTATTGCAGCGTTGTTTCCGTTCCATCAGCCGTCCGAGTACGATATTCGCGTTGGCATTGCTGATGTTTCCTTTCACCTCGCAGTCAAATTCAACATCCTTCATAACGCATAATGCCCGTTCATTAAATAATTTCGTTCACAAACTTTGAACGCCGCAGAAATAGTGAACAAAATCGAATTTCAAACGGGTTGTTTTGAATCGGAAACTTTTCGACGGCGGCTGCTCGCAATCCGCAATCCGCAATCCGCAATCCGCAATCTGCAATCCGTAATTCGTAAATTTCATTTATAGTATTACTTTTGCGCCGTATTATAAATGTCTTTTTAGATGAAAAGTACTGTGTTGACGCAATTTCATATCGAACTCGGAGCTAAAATGGCTCCATTCGCGGGCTTTAACATGCCGATAGAATACACCGGAATAAACGACGAACATCTTGCCGTGCGCGGGAAGGTCGGAGTGTTCGACGTAAGTCACAGGGGTGAATTTTGGGTCAAGGGCGAACATGCTCTCGACTTTCTGCAATATCTCACGTCGAACGACGTCGCCGCCCTCGCCCCCGGCAAGGCGCAATATTCCTGCTTGCCCAACGGACGCGGAGGCATTGTGGACGATCTTCTGGTTTACTGCATCGACGGGCGCACTTATCTCCTCGTTGTCAATGCGGGCAATATCCGCAAGGACTGGGATCACATCTGCTCTTTCGCCGGACGTTTCGGTCTGACGCCCGGAAAGGAACTTTACGATGCTTCGGACGAAATCTCCCTCCTCGCCGTTCAGGGTCCGAAGGCTGTCGAAACAGTCGCCAAACTCGCCGACGGCAATATTGCCGACATACCTTATTATTCGTTCCGCAAAATGCGCGTTGCCGGCATCGACGATGCGATTGTCTCCGCAACAGGCTACACCGGTGCGGGAGGATGCGAGATTTACGTTGCCAATGCGGACGCTCCGAAACTCTGGCGCGCATTGTTCGACGCCGGCAGGGACGCCGGCATCCAGCCCGTCGGGCTTGGAGCGCGCGATACTCTGCGGCTCGAAATGGGCTACTGTCTCTACGGCAGCGATATTTCCGACGAAACTTCGCCCCTCGAAGCCGGCTTGGGCTGGATAGTGAAGTTTAAGGACGACAAGGATTTTATCGACAAGGATTTTCTCCTCCGTCAGCGCGCGGCGGGAGTGACGCGCAAACTCGTCAGCTTCGACATGATCGACAGGGGCGTGCCGCGCGGCCGCTACGAAGTGTGCGGCGCCGGCGGCGAAAAAATCGGCGAAGTCACGTCGGGCACCATGTCGCCGTCGAGAAAAATCGGAATAGGAATGGCTTACGTCGAAACCGGATATTCAAAGCCGGGCGCGGAAATATTCGTCAAGATACGCGACCGTCTGCTGAAAGCCCGGACTGTTAAACGCTAACGCCCCGTTCGGCAAATATTTCATTACAATCGCAACGAAATCATCGAACGAATGAACAAAGACAGGAACAGCGAAATAAAGCCCGCGCTCGACGTCCTGAACCGGAAGGGTACGATTCTCTATCCCGCCGATACGGTTTGGGGGCTTGGCTGCGACGCCACCGACAGCGCGGCGGTGCGCCGTCTCTACTCCATCAAGGGAAAGCGCGCCGGCACCGCCGCGATAGTTCTCGTGGCGAACCTCGACATGCTCTACGACTGTGTCCGCAAAGTGCCCGACATAGCTCTCGACTTGATTGAGGTGTCCGACGGTCCGCTCACCCTCGTTCTTCCCGGAGCCTGCGGGGTGGCGCCCGAAATAGTGGCGGAGGACGGCAGCATAGGCGTCCGTCTCGTGCGACACGACTATTGCGCGGCACTCGTTCGCGCCCTGCGTCGTCCGCTGGTCTCGACTTCGGCGAATCTCGCCGGACAGCCGACGCCCAAGAGTTTCGGCGACATTGCGCCGGAGATTCTCTCGGCGGTGGATTACACGGTGGATGCGCGGCACGCCGGACGAATGACCGGCAAGCCTTCTCCGATAATTGCCGCGGGACTGTCGGGCGAAGTGCGGATAATCAGAAATTAAAACTATTATTAATATAAACGGAAACATCAAAGAATGAAAAAAGTTGTATTGCTCCGTCATGGAGAAAGCGTTTGGAACAACGAAAACAGATTCACCGGCTGGACCGACGTGGATCTTTCGCCCAAAGGAATAGAGGAAGCGGCACTGGCGGGGAAAATCCTCGGCGAACATGGCTTCCGCTTCGGAAAAGCCTATACGTCGTATCTCAAGAGAGCGGTCAAGACGCTGAACGGGGTGCTCGACGTGATGAATCTCGACTGGATTCCGGTGGAGAAGTCGTGGCGACTGAACGAAAAGCACTACGGCATGCTTCAGGGGCTGAACAAAGCCGAAACCGCCGAAAAGTACGGCGAAGCGCAAGTGCTTGTCTGGCGCAGAAGCTACGACATAGCTCCCGCCCCTCTCGCCGCCGACGACGAGCGCAGCCCGCGCATCGACCTCCGCTATGCGGAACTCGACGAAAAGGATATTCCCCTCACCGAATCGCTGAAGGAAACGGTGGAAAGAGCGCTTCCGTACTGGGAAAATGTAATCGTGCCTTCGATGAGCCGCTACGACGAGGTGATAGTCGCCGCTCACGGCAACAGTCTGCGCGCCATCATCAAGTTTCTTAAAAACATTTCGGACGCCGAAATAGTAAGCCTCAATCTGCCCACCGCCGTACCCTACGTCTTCGAGTTTGACGACAATATGCTGCTCGCGAAGGACTATTTCCTCGGCGACCCGGCCGAAATCGAAAAGAAAATGGCGGCGGTTGCCAATCAGGGGAAAAAGTAAAGCGGAATTTGATGACATATAATTTCGACGAACTGACGGAACGCAGAAACACGAACTGCGAAAAGTGGGACAATTGCGCGGAACGGTTCGGGAGCAGCGACCTGATACCTCTCTGGGTTGCCGACATGGATTTCAAAACTCCCGACTTTATCGTCAATGCACTGAAAAAACGTCTGGAACACGAAATACTGGGCTACAACATTCGTCCGCAATCGTTCTACGAATCGGTGCGGAACTGGCTGCAGCGCAGGGGCTGGAACATCGACACGCGGAAAATAAGTTTCAGCCCCGGCGTTGTTCCGGCGCTGAACTTCGCGGTGAACGTGTTCACGAATCCGGGCGACAGGATTCTGATTAACACTCCCGTCTATCATCCCTTCATGTATGCGGTCAACAACAACGGACGAACGCTGGCGAAGAGTTCTCTCGTCAACTCCGGCGACGGATATTATACCATCGATTTCGACGACTTCGAGGCAAAACTTGCTTCGGGCGTGAAAATGTACATAATGTGCAGCCCTCACAATCCCGTCGGCAGGGTGTGGACAAGGGAAGAACTGACGAGAATCGGAGAACTTTGTCTCAAATACAATGTGCTGATACTGTCGGACGAAATTCACTCCGACTTGGTGTTCGCTCCGCACAAACACATTTATATGGCGTCGATTTCCGACGAAATAGCCCGTCAGACCCTCACTTTCGTGGCTCCGAGCAAAACGTTCAACATAGCGGGACTGTACTCCTCCGTAGTGTATTCCGACAACGAGGAGCTTTACCGGAAATACAACGACTTCGTCACCCGCATGAGCATCTCCTCCGGAACGATTTTCGGCGACATTGCTCTCGAAGCCGCCTATACCGGCGGCGAAGAGTGGCTGCGACAGCTGTTGCTTTATCTTGAGGGTAATTTCGACTTTGTGATCTCGTTTCTCAAAACGAACATTCCCTGCATAAAGACGCGAAAACCCGAAGGCACCTACCTGATGTGGCTCGATTGCGGAGACATGAACCTGTCGCGGCAGGAAATCAATGATCTTATGGTGAAAAAGGCGGGCGTGGCAATGAACCCCGGACGTATCTTCGGCAACGAAGGCGAATTGTTTCTGCGTCTCAATGCCGCAACGCCGAGAGCTACGCTCGAAAAGGCGCTCGAAAGAATAAAAACGGTTGTAGGGTAGTTATTCATTTTAGGGATGTACTTAGCACACGGATGACACAGATAACACAGATGACACATCCCTAAATCCGTGTCATCTGCGTCATCCGTGTCATCTGTGTGCTAAAAACCCGAACTGCATCCTTTGTAAGTTATTTCTAAATAACGGTTCTACTGGGAATTGTGTGGAAAAAGTTTGCGTGTTTTTTCACCGCGTTGCGGTGTTTTGTAACGCAATGGGCGCAATGGCTTCGCAAAGGGCGCAAGGGCTTCGCGTCCTTTGCGATGGGCGCGCGGTTACAAGGCTTGAGGGCTTGACCCGCAGCCTCCGGCGACCTTGCGCAAAGGCTTCGCAAAGGACGCGAAGCCTTTGCGCCCTCCGCGCTCCTTGCGGTAAAAAAAACACCGCGACGCGGTGAAGAACCGCACAATCCTTTAATAAGGGAATAAGGGTGAACATATTGTCCGGAGGCTGCTAAGGGCACTTTGAAAAATAAGGGTTTTATGACTTTTCCACACAATTTCCGGCAGAACCTGATTTCTTATTACAAAACTGGTACCTTCAGGGATAGGATCAACGGATTCTCGCCATCACCCTTAATTCTTTACCGTACATTTTTTTTTTTAGCTTTTCGTTCGCGTTTGTTCTTCTCTCTTATAAGTTCGGCTTCTATGAAAGGCAAAAGTGCTTCCGCCAGCAAAAACATATTAGTGGAAAACAATTTGGGGATACCGTTGCGGTCTTCTTCATAGTTGGCTTTTGCATTTTCAATGTTTTCGCAAATGTTGAAAATGACTTTTCTCGGGTCAATTCCGCCTTTTATTTTTCCATCAATATATTTCTTAAACGATTGACTGATTTTCAGAGGATCGTCCGGAATACTAAAGTCACGCGGTTTGTCTTTAAACTTTACGTAATATAACCATACTTCAAAACAGGAATTACTTATTATCAATGATATGTTTAATTTTTCACATTCAGGCTTGATAAATAAAAGTTCGTCCATAAAATGGTCAACATCCGAAACTATAAAAATATCGTCGGGAACTTCCGTACTTGTTTTGTAACGTTCCCGTTTGTCTTTTGCAGTTTCCAGAAGCCCATTCGGATTGAGTTTTGAAGAGTCTGTAACAAATTCAATTTTAATTCGTGGGAACAGATGCTGGTTGCGGATTATTTTTAAATAATCCCGTTCCCTTTTCTCGCCGCCCGAAACTATTACAAGGAACGTAAAAGGTATTCGCACACCTTCTTCCTTCCTTAAACCCTGACCCGCATCTTTTATTTTAACGATGACGTTATCTTTATCGGGTGCCGCTATTCGTCGTATCGGTTCAGCAGCAGGTTTTTCAGGACTGGATTTTTCGTA
>JAITHX010000051.1 GCA_031279735.1 Prevotellaceae bacterium | reverse complement strand
GGAATTATTGGAAAAAAAGTCGGAATGACTTCCGTGTTCGGCGAGGATGGCAAAAACATCCCCTGCACGGTTATCGAAGCTGGTCCATGTGTAGTTACGCAAGTTAAGAACGTCGAGACCGACGGATATGAAGCGATTCAGCTTGCCTATGACGAAAAGAAAGAGAAAAACACCAGCAAACCGATGTTGTGCCATTTCAAAAAGGCGGGCACGACACCGAAACGAAAAGTAGTGGAATTTCCCAGAGAAATAGGAAAGGATATGCTTCTGGGCGATTCGGTCACTGTGGAAAGTTTTAAGGAGGGCGAATGGGTCGATGTGGTCGGCGTCTCCAAAGGAAAAGGATTTCAGGGAGTAGTCAAGCGCCACGGATTCGGCGGAGTGGGCGGAAGCACGCACGGACAGCACAACCGCAAACGCGCTCCGGGGTCGATGGGAGCATCCTCGTATCCGTCGAGAGTTTTCCCCGGAAAGAAACTCGCCGGACGCATGGGCGGCGACAGAGTAAAAATTATGAATCTTAGAGTGCTTAAGGTTATTCCCGAAAATAACCTGTTGCTCGTGAAGGGTTCCATACCCGGAGCAAGAGGCTCTTATTTAATCATTGAGGGATAAGAAAACATGGAATTAGCATTATACAAAGTTGACGGAAGTCAGTCGTCGAAAACGGTGATTCTCGACGACGCGGTGTTCGGCATCGAACCGAACGAACACGTGGTGTATCTCGACGTGAAACAGTATCTCGCCAATCAGCGGCAAGGCACTCACAAGGCGAAGCACAGAGGTGAAGTTGCCTACAGCACCAGAAAAATAGTCCGGCAGAAAGGTTCCGGCGGCGCCCGCCACGGAAGCCGAAAGGCTCCGATATTCGTGGGCGGAGGGCGCGTGTTCGGACCCGTACCGAGAGACTACGGATTCAAGCTGAACAAGAAAGTGAAATCCCTCGCGCGTCGCAGCGCACTGTCCGACAAGGCTCGGCAAAACGCCATCATGCTCGTCGAACATTTTGCGTTTGAAAAACCCAAAACGAAAAAGTTTCTGGAAATAAGCGCCAGTCTCAACCTCGCGAACAAGAAAATACTCGTGGTGACAGCCGAAGTCAATCCCAACGTGTATCTGTCGTCCAGAAACATACAGGGAGTAAAAGTCACGAAGGCGTCCGATCTCAACACCTACGACATTATGAACGCCTCCAGCCTGCTGATAATGGAAGACGCGGTGGAGAAAATTCACAATCTGTTCGGAATTTCCAACGAAAACGAATCATAAACGAATAATGGACATATTACTAATAAAGCCGGTAGTTACCGAGAAAATGACGATTCTGGGCGAAAAGTTGAATCGTTACGGTATGATAGTGAACCGCAAGGCGGACAAACTGCAAATCAAAAAAGCGGTGGAGGATTATTACAAGGTGACGGTCGAATCAGTCAACACCATGAACTATAGAGGGAAACGCAAGAGCCGTTTCACCAAGGCGGGTTTGCTGAGCGGACGCACCAACCACTACAAAAAAGCCATCATCACGTTGAAAGCGGGCGATCGCATAGATTTCTTCAGTAGCATTTAAACAATCATGGGAGTAAAAAAATTCAGACCGGTAACACCCGGCACAAGACACAAAGTGATCGGCACTTTCGACGACATCACTTCGACCAGACCCGAAAAAAGTTTGCTCAGACCGCTGAAAAAAACAGGCGGACGCAACAACACAGGGAAAATGACCATGCGGCATATAGGCGGCGGACACAAACGCAGATACCGCCTCATCGACACGAAACGCGACAAGGACGGAATGATCGCAACGGTCAAAACAATAGAATACGATCCCAACCGCAGCGCGAGAATCGCTCTCGTGCAGTATGCCGACGGAGTGAAACGCTACATCGTGGCTCCCTACGGGCTGAAAGTCGGTCAGGAAATAGCGTCGGGCGCAGGAGTGGCTCCCGAAATGGGAAACACTCTGTTTCTTTCGGAAATACCGCTGGGAACCGTCATCCACAACATCGAGCTGTATCCCGGACAGGGCGCGGCAATGGTGCGCAGCGCGGGAGCGTCGGCACAGCTGCTTGCCCGCGAAGGCAAATACGCGGTGGTGAAACTTCCTTCGGGCGAAACCCGCATGGTGCTGGTAACATGCAAGGCAACAATAGGCTCGGTGTCGAATCCCGACCACAGCCTCGAAGTTGACGGAAAGGCGGGAAGAAAACGCTGGAAAGGACGCCGCCCCAGAGTGAGAGGCGTCGTTATGAACCCCGTCGACCACCCGATGGGCGGAGGCGAAGGCAGAGCTTCGGGAGGACATCCGCGTTCGCGCAAAGGATTGCTGGCTAAAGGCTACAAGACGCGCAACCCGAAAAAGCAGTCAAGCAAATTCATTATCGAAAGAAGAAAGAAGTAAGCGCTTAAATAATTGAAATATGAGTAGATCACTGAAAAAAGGACCGTACATCGAACCTAAACTCGAAAAAAAGGTGTTGACGATGAACGAAAGCGGCAAGAAAACGGTAATCAAAACCTGGTCGCGCGCTTCGATGATTTCGCCCGATTTTGTGGGAAATACAATCGCCGTGCACAACGGGATGAAATTCATTCCCGTCTATATCACCGAAAACATGGTGGGACACAAACTGGGTGAATTTGCTCCCACAAGAACATTCAGGGGACATTCAGGAAACAGAAAATAAATGTCGAACATCAAAAATATCCGTAATATAAAGTAATGGGTGCAAGAAAAAAATTGATGGCAGAGCGTCTGAAAGAAGAAAGAAAGCATACTGCCGTAGCAAAATTGAACAACTGCCCGACATCCCCGAGAAAGATGCGTCTGGTGGCAGACATGATTCGAGGCATGGATGTCAACCGTGCTATGGATGTGTTGAAATTCAGTAAAAAAGAAGCCTCCGTCCGCTTGGCGAAGCTCGTGAGGTCGGCGCTGGAAAACTGGAGCAACAAAAACGAAACCAAAAACATCGACGACGCAAGTCTCTATGTGAAGGAAATATTCGTAAACCAGGGCTCGACGCTGAAACGTTTCCGCACGGCTCCGCAAGGACGTCCCGCGCGCATCCGCAAACGTTCCAATCATGTTACGATTATATTGGATTCCAAAATCGAAAAAACAGAAGACTAAAAATTATATGGGACAAAAAGTAAACCCGATAGGTAACAGACTCGGAATAATACGCGGTTGGGATTCCAACTGGTTCGGCGGAAAGGATTTTTCGTCCAAAATCGTTGAAGACCACAAAATACGCGAGTATCTCAACACACGTTTGGCTAAAGCGAATCTTTCGAGAATCATTATCGAACGCACGCTCAAACTGATTACAGTGACTATCCACAGCGCCCGCCCAGCCATAATCATCGGAAAGGGCGGTCAGGAAGTGGACAAGCTCAAGGAGGAACTCAAGAAAATTACAAGCAAGGACGTTCAAATCAACATCTTTGAAGTGAAACGACCGGAACTCGACGCGGTAATCGTAGCCAACAACATCGCGCGTCAGGTCGAAGGACGCATCTCTTATCGTCGTGCCATAAAAATGGCAATAGCCTCCACCATCCGCATGGGCGCAGAAGGCATAAAAGTCCAAATATCCGGACGGCTGGGCGGAGCCGAAATGGCAAGATCCGAAACCTACAAGGAGGGAAGAATTCCTCTTCACACCTTTCGCGCAAACATCGATTACGCGCTGGGCGAAGCTCTCACCAAAGTCGGACTGCTCGGCATAAAAGTATGGATATGCAACGGACTGGTTTACGGAAAAAGAGACCTCGAACCCAACCTGGGCATGACCTCGGCGAACATGGGCGGCGGCGGCGGACACGACCGTCATCATCGCGGCGACCGCGGCGGCGACCGTGATCGCGACCGCGGCGGCGACCGCAGAGGCGGCGGCGGCGGCGGCGGCGGCGACCGTGACCAAAGACGCAGAAAACCAAGAAAACAGTAGTTTATTCTTAAAAACAAAAGAAAATGTTACAGCCGAAAAGAACAAAATACAGAAGGCAGCAGAAAGGACGCATGAAAGGCTTGGCTCAAAGAGGTCATCAAATAGCTTTCGGTTCCTTCGCCATCAAAACGACGGAGTGCGCATGGATTACAGGACAGCAGATAGAAGCCGCCCGTCAAGCCATAGTCCGCTACATGAAACGCGAAGGTCAGGTGTGGATTCGCATCTTCCCCGACAAGCCCATAACCAAAAAACCCGCCGAAGTGCGTATGGGTAAGGGAAAGGGCGCGCCCGAAGGTTTCGTGGCTCCCGTAACGCCCGGACGCATAATCTTCGAGGCGGACGGAGTGCCTCTCGACGTGGCGAAAGAAGCGCTGAGACTCGGCGCGCAGAAACTTCCGGTAGTCACAAAGTTTATCGTAAGAAGAGATTACACCGAATAATTAATTGCAGGCATGAAAAATAAAGTTGACTTGAAAGAGTATAATACTAAGGATTTGAAGGAAAAGCTTCATTCCCGAAAAGGAGAGTATCTTAAAATGAGGCTGGATCATGCAGTCTCTCCGCTCGAAAATCCCATGAGGCTCAAAAACGGACGCAAGGAAATCGCGCGTATTCTTACGGAATTGAGACAAAGAGAAATTAACGGACAAAACAACGAACAAAAATAAGTCTCTTGAATGGAAAGAAATTTTAGAAAGGAAAGAGTCGGGGTGGTGCTCAGCAACAAAATGGACAAATCCATAGTGGTTGCCGAAAAACGCAAGGTGAAACATCCCATCTACGGAAAATTCGTCAATAAAACAACCAAGTACATGGCGCATGACGAAAAAAACGAATGTAGCGAAGGCGATACTGTTCGCATCATGGAAACTCGCCCCCTGAGCAAAAACAAATGCTGGCGAGTGGTGGAAATAATAGAAAAAGTTAAGTAACGATGATACAACAAGAAACAAGGCTGCAAGTAGCCGACAACAGCGGAGCCAAGGAAGTCCTTTGTATCCGCGTACTTGGTGGAACCCGCAGACGCTATGCTTCCGTAGGCGACAAAATCGTGGTGAGCGTGAAACAGGCTCTGCCCGGCGCCGACGTGAAGAAAAAAACCGTCTCCAAAGCCGTTATCGTACGAACGAAAAAAGAAATACGCCGTCCCGACGGCTCGTATATCCGCTTCGACGACAACGCCTGCGTTCTCCTTAACAATCAGGGCGAAATACGCGGCACGCGCATCTTCGGTCCCGTAGCGCGCGAACTTCGCGAAAGCTACATGAAGATAGTTTCTCTAGCGCCGGAAGTGTTATAACCATTTAAAGCAAAGGAGAAAATATAGCATGAAAGCGAAATTGCGCATAAAAAAGGGAGACATGGTCACGGTTCTCGCGGGCGACGACAAAGGCAAAAGAGGCAAAATCCTCGAAGTCTTTCCCGAAAAAAACAGAGCGATAGTCGAAAGCGTCAACATGGCGACCAAACACACCAAACCGAACGCCAAGAATCCTCAAGGAGGACGCATCGAAAAAGAAGCCTCGATACACGTCTCGAACCTCCAGCTGATTTGTCCCGAAACGGGAAAACCCACCAGAGTGGGCAAAATCAAAAACACTAAAGCGAGCAAAGACGGAAAGTTCAGAATGGTTCGCTATTCCAAACAAGCGAAAAAAGAAGGTATAATCAAAATAATAGAATAAATTAAATTAAATGGCTAAAAAACAAGGAGCGGAGGCAGTCGCCGGACAACCGGCGGCTTTGCCCGAGGGATATATTCCGGCTCTGAAAAAGCAGTACAAGGAGAAGATAATTCCCGCACTGATGAAGGAATTTGAATACAAGTCCGTCATGCAGGTACCCAAACTCGAAAAAATAGTTCTCAACCAGGGAATAGGCGCCGCAGTAGGCGACAAGAAACTGATTGAAGTGGCTCAAGCCGAACTCTCTCTCATCGCCGGACAAAAGGCGATAGTGACCAACTCCAAAAAGGACATCTCGAACTTCAAGCTCCGCAAGGGAATGCCCATAGGCGTCAAAGTCACCCTGCGCGGATTCCGCATGTACGAGTTCCTCGAACGCCTTATCTCCATCGCGCTTCCCCGTATTCGCGACTTTAAGGGCATCAGCGACAAGTTCGACGGAAGAGGCAACTATACGCTCGGCATAGAAGAACAAATCATTTTCCCCGAAATAGACATAGACAAAGTGTCGAAAATACTCGGAATGGAAATATCGTTCATCTGCTCTTCCCAATCCGACAAGGAATCGTACTCCCTGCTTCGCAGTTTCGGACTACCTTTTAAAAATGCTAAAAAGAACGATTAAATTATGGCAAAAGAATCGATGAAAGCACGGGAAGTCAAACGTGCGAAACTTGTGGCAAAATACGCCGAAAAACGCAAAGCGCTCAAAGAAGCCGGCAATTACGAAGCACTCTCGAAACTGCCCAAAAATTCGAGCAGAGTGCGCCTCCACAATCGCTGTTCGCTCACCGGACGTCCAAAAGGCTATATGCGCCTGTTCGGAATAAGCCGCATACAGTTTCGCGAAATGGCTTCCAAGGGTTTGATACCGGGTGTAAAAAAAGCAAGTTGGTAGTGTGTAACCGAATTAAAGAAAATAAAAGAAAATGACTGATCCAATCGCAGATTTCCTTACGAGAATCCGCAACGCGGTTAAGGCGAATCACAAGGTGGTGGAAATACCATCGTCAAAAATCAAAAAGGAACTGACAAGAGTTCTGCACGAAAAAGGATATATACTGAGCTATAAGGTTATCGACGGAGAACCCCGACAAACCATCAAAATAGCCCTCAAGTATCATCCCGAAACGAAAAATTCCGCAATCAAATATCTCAAGCGCGTCAGCCGTCCCGGTCTGCGACGTTACACCAACGCCGCCGCAATGCCCAAAGTGCTGAACGGACTTGGCATCGCGATCGTTTCCACTTCGCAGGGCGTGATGAGCGACAAGGAAGCCCGCCAACAAAACATAGGCGGAGAGGTAATTTGCTACGTTTATTAAATTGCCTACCTTTGCGCCCTTAAAAAATTGAAATTATAAAAAAATAGAAGAAAATGTCAAGAATAGGAAAATTACCTGTAAACCTGCCGCAAGGAGTGTCCCTGACTGTCGGACCACACAATGAGGTAACGGTGAAAGGACCTCTTGGTGAGCTTAAACAAAAGGTTGATCCCGACATTCAAGTCTCCGTGGAAAACGGTACGGTGAAGGTATCCCGCCCCACCAACCAGCCCCGCCACCGTTCGATGCACGGATTATACCGCGCCCTGATCAACAATATGGTCATCGGCGTTTCCGCCGGATACACGATTCAACAGGAACTCGTCGGAGTCGGCTACAAGGTGGAAGCCAAAGGTCAAATACTGGAGTTCAGTCTCGGTTACTCGCACGACATTCATCTCGAACTCCCCGCGGAAATCAAAGCTACCGCAGTGGTCGAAAGAAAAGGTGCAAACCCCGTAATCACATTGAAATCTATCGACAAACAGTTAATCGGACAAATTGCCGCCAAAATCCGCTCGCTCAGAAAACCCGAACCCTACAAGGGCAAAGGAATACGCTTTGTGGGCGAACAGCTCAGACGCAAGGCAGGCAAATCCGCTAACGCCAAATAACAACGGAAAAATGGCACTAACGAAAATAGAAAGAAGAAAAAGAATCAAGTACCGGATTCGAAAAGTGGTGAACGGTACGCCGGAACGCCCCCGCATGTCGGTGTTCAGAAGCAACAAACAGATTTACGTCCAGTTTATCGACGACACCAAGGGCGTTACCCTCGCCTCAGCCTCGTCGCGCGACAAGACCCTCGCCGAATCCATCGTCGGAAAACCCGGAGTGGAAATAGCGAAAATAGTCGGCAAACTGTCGGCAGAACGCGCCATTGAAAAGGGAATCACCTCGGTAGTCTTCGACCGCAACGGTTATTTATATCACGGAAAAGTAAAAAATCTGGCCGAATCAGCTCGGGAAGCCGGACTTAAATTTTAGAATCTTATGGCAAATACGACAAATATCAGAAGAGTAAAGACCACAGACTTGAATCTCGAAGACAAGCTGGTGGCAGTACAGCGCGTTACCAAAGTCACCAAAGGCGGACGCCACTTCAGCTTTGCCGCCATAGTCGTGGTGGGCAATTCAAACGGCATCGTGGGTTACGGTCTCGGCAAAGCCGGCGAAGTAACCTCCGCCATCAGCAAAGGCATTGAGGACGCCAAGAAAAATCTGGTCAAAATACCCGTTCACAAAGGCACCATCCCCCACGAACAGGTAGCTAAGTTCGGCGGAGCGAGAGTGTTTATCAAACCCGCCGCTCCGGGTACCGGCGTCAAGGCGGGAGGCGCCATGCGCGCCGTGCTCGAAAGCGCCGGCATCCACGATGTGATAGCCAAATCCAAAGGCTCGTCGAATCCTCACAATCTGGTGAAAGCCACAGTAGCAGCTCTGCTCGAACTGCGCGATGCCTACACCATCGCCCAATTGCGCGGACTGCCCATAAAAAGAGTGTTTAACGGATAAATAAAAACAAAGAAATGGCTACGTACAGAATAACCCAGTTGAAAAGCAGAATAGGAGCGACGAAAAAACAGCGCGCTACCCTGGATACTCTCGGTCTGAGAAAAATACGTCATACCGTCGAAAGACCCGTTTGTCCCGAAGTGAAGGGCATGATACATGCCGTTCATCATCTGGTAAAAGTAGAGGAAACAAATTAAAATCAAAGAGAAATACTTTATGAATTTAAACAGTCTAAAACCTGCGAAAGGTTCCCTGCACCGAAAGAAAAGAATCGGTCGCGGTCAGGGTTCGGGACACGGCGGCACTTCCACGCGCGGACACAAGGGCGCCAAATCCCGTTCGGGATATTCGCGCAAGTTCGGATTCGAAGGAGGTCAGATGCCTATACAGCGCCGTCTGCCCAAATACGGTTTCACCAATATCAACCGAGTCGAATATCGACCCGTCAACCTCGACGCCCTGCAAGAGCTGGCCGAGAGAACGGGCCGGACAGTCATAACCCTCGAAACGCTGGTTGATTCGGGTTTGGTCTCCAGAAAAGACAAGGTGAAGATTCTCGCCAACGGCGAATTTAACCTTGCGCTGGAAGTCAGGGCTCACGCTTTTTCCAAGTCCGCCGTCGCCGCAATCGAGAGCAAAGGAGGGCAAGCGATAAAACTGTAAAGAAACATGAATAAGATACTTAATGTCTTAGGTATTGCACGATTCGTACAAACAATCCAAAACATATACCGAATCGAAGAATTGCGTACCCGAATAGGCTACACTTTGATTCTGCTTCTGGTATATCGTTTCGGAAACTTTATCGTTTTGCCCGGCATCGACCCCACCATGCTCGAATCCTTTTCGGCTTCGGCGCAGGAGGGGCTGATGGGTATGCTGAACTTGTTTTCCGGAGGAGCCTTTTCAAACGCCTCGATATTCGCACTGGGCGTCATGCCCTATATCTCGGCGTCTATCGTCATCCAGCTTCTTACCATCATGGTGCCTTCGTTCCAGAGAATACAGCGCGAAGGCGAAAGCGGACGACGTAAAATCAATCAATATACAAGGCTGCTCACCCTGCTGATCCTTGCGGTTCAGGCGCCCGCCTACCTGATAACGGTAAGGCAAATGGTTCCCGCCGAAGCGTTCATGGTAAAGGGCTTGATCTATACTCTGCCCGCATCCATGTGCCTGATAGGAGGAACAATGTTCGTGATGTGGCTCGGCGAACGCATAACCGACAGAGGATTGGGCAACGGAATCTCCCTCCTGATAATGATCGGGATAATCGCGCGTCTGCCCCATGCCCTCTGGTCGGAAATCAACATCCGTTTCAACGAAACAACCGGAGGTCCCCTGCTGCTGATAGTCGAAATACTGATTCTTATGTTCGTCTTCATGGCAAGCATAGCGCTGGTTCAGGCGGTTAGAAAAATCCCCATACAGTATGCCAAAAGAATAGTGGGAGGCAAACAGTACGGAGGCGCGCGACAGTACATACCGCTGAAAATAAACGCCGCCGGAGTTATGCCCATCATCTTCGCCCAAGCCCTGATGTTTATCCCCATGCTGTTTGCAGGCTACGAATCCACCAGAGGCTTCGCCAAAGCCTTCGACATGTACGGATTCTGGTACAATCTGGTGTTCGCCCTGATGGTGATTCTGTTCACCTATTTTTATACGGCAATTACGGTGAATCCCACCATGATGGCCGAAGAAATGAAAAAGAACGGAGGATTCATCCCGGGCGTCAAGCCGGGAAAGAAAACAGCCGAATACATCGACGGCATAATGTCGAAAATCACATTGCCCGGCTCGGTGTTCCTGGCAATAATAGCGATTCTTCCCGCATTCGCCTATCGTCTGCTGGGCGTAGGCGAGGGATTCGCCGGCTTCTTCGGAGGCACCTCGCTGCTGATTCTCGTCGGCGTGGTGCTCGACACTCTACAGCAAATAGAAAGTCATCTGCTCTTGCGACACTACGACGGACTGATGAAAACAGGACGCCTCAAAGGTCGTACTCCGTCGTAAGACAACGAAGTTCCATAAAAAAAAATTAATTGCAAGAAACCGGTTTCCTTCGCGGGGAACCGGTTTCTCCTTTGAAATTAAGAATTAAAAATTAAGAATTAAGAATTGCGGCTTCGGTTTCGGTCGGTTTCGGTCGGTTTTGGTCGGTTTCGGTCGGTTTCGGTCGATTTCGGTCGGTTTTGTCGATTTCGGTCGATTTTGTCGATTTCAGTCGACCGAAGCCGAAGCCGTCGCAGAGGCATCGGATTTTCCATTGGGGGATGTGGAATAAATGGCGGGAATTGTGTGGAAAAAGTTTGCGTGTTTTTTCACCGCGTTGCGGTGTTTTTGTAACGCAAGGGGCGCAAAGGCTTCGCAAAGGGTGCAAGGGCTTCGCGTCCTTTGCGAAGGGCGCGCGGTTACGGGTCTTGAGGGCTTGAACCGCCGCCTCCGGCAACCTTGCGCAACGCACGCGAAGCCTCTGCGCCCCTTGCGAAGCATTTGCGTCCCTTGCTTTATAAAAACACCGCGACGCGGTGAATAACCGCACAATCCCTTAATAAGGGAATAAGGGATGTGTTAGAAATAACTTCAGAGTTCCTGACCTAAAAAATCTATATATATAGAAAACAGTGGAGTAGTAAATAGATAGGAGGAAAACAAAGTGGCACAGTTTTGGAAAAAACAGAGTAACCGCTCAAAGACTTCACGTATTCGTATTTATCTATGTTATTTGCTGTTGGAAGAAAAT
>JAITHX010000086.1 GCA_031279735.1 Prevotellaceae bacterium | reverse complement strand
GGCGAAAAGGCGAGGGCGAATATCAACCGGAAGACAGGCAGGGAAATAGTGACCGGCACTTATTCTCCGCCTTTCGGATTCGAGAACGACGAGGCGGAATGTGGAAAAATAGTAGCCATACTGCAAAACTCCGACGCCAACGTGGTGCTGGTCGGGCTTGGCAACCCGAAACAGACCAAATGGATATTTAAGTACAGGGATCAATTGCCCAACGTCGATATGTTTCTTGCGCTCGGCGCAACCATCGACTTCGAGGCGGGCAACATAAAACGCGCTCCGAAAATATTCCGAAAATTCGCTCTCGAATGGTTTTATCGCATGTGCACTGATCCAAAGCGACTGATGAAACGTTATCTGATTGACGATCCCGCGTTTTTCTACTATCTGCTGCGACAGAAAATGAAATAAGGCAGAAGGCAGAAAGCGGGGGTGCAATTCAGATTGTCGCTTTTTGTCTGAATCAGGATTTTCAGAATTTAAGGATTCACAGGATTCTGTCGGCGGTAATCTTCATGTTTGTTTGATGTTTGCCGCCGCAGAATCCTGTGAATCCTTAAATTCTGAAAATCCTGATTCAGACAAAAAGCGACAATCCGGAATGCACTCTATTTATTCGACATCCCTTAGTTCTGAAATTTTATCGCGTCCCGAAGGGCGGACGATTAATTTCATCATATATAAATTATTTCTAACATCTCCCCAAATAAAGCGACAATTCGGAATACCCCTCGAAAAATCTCCGGAAAATCTCCGAAAATACTCTTCCAGCCTTCGATTTTCCCTCCCGAAACAAAACAAAACAAAAAATTTTTCGCCCCGCAGTCGCAATAAATCAACGCGCTTGACCTAACGATAGAATTTTTTCGCAACAATGTTTGCGCGTTTCAAAAAATTATTTCTAAATTCGCCCCGTTAATTTTTGAACGGTATATAGTTTATCTGTTTTTAATGTGTGATAAAAAAATTGTTAAATCGTATTTTGTTATGAACGCGCTCCATTTGTATCAATACGCCGTCCCCGTAAAGATCATTCTTTTGTTGTCGGGATTGCTTTTAATAACGCCGTTCATCGGACGGGCGGACGCCGGAGGATCGGCAGGCGAACAGACGCTGACAGTCGCCGGAACGATTGTCGATCGGGACGGCGAACCCGTCGCCGGCGTCACCGTACTCGTCAAGGGAACCGCAATCGGGGCAAGCAGCGACGAAAAAGGATTTTATTCCCTGTCGATTCCTTCGGACATAGACGCGCCGGTACTCGTTTATACTCTGCTCGGATACTTGGACAGGGAAGAGACTGTCGGAGGGCGCACGGTGATTGACGTCAGGCTGACGGAACAAGTCAGCGACATGGACGAAGTCGTCGTCGTGGGCTACGGCACCGTGACGAGAAAGGACGTCACCACCGCCGTTTCCATCGTTTCGACCGGCGATATAGGCGAACGTCCCGTTGTTTCGGCGGCGCAGATCATTCAGGGGCGAGCCGCCGGAGTGAACGTCTATCAGCCGAACGGCGCTCCGGGCGGCGAAATGGTGATTCGAGTGCGCGGAACCACCTCGTTCAACGGCAGCAACAGTCCTCTCTACGTGGTGGACGGAGTGCCGGTGGACAATCTCGACTTCCTGTCGCCAAACGACATCGCGGGTCTGCAAATCCTTAAGGACGCCTCGTCGGCAGCCATCTACGGTTCGCGAGCCGCGAACGGCGTGGTGCTCGTCACCACCAAAACCGGACGGCAGGGAGCGAAAATATCGTTCGGCGCGCAATTGGGCGTCAACACGGTAGCTAACGGAATAAAGTCGCTCAACGCGGCTCAGTACAAGGAACTGATGGACGAGATTCGCCCCGGCGTCATCCCCGACGGCACGAGCGACAGAACCGACTGGTTTCGGGAAGTCTATGGCTCCGGCGTCACCCAAAACTATCAGCTCCAAGTCTCCGACGGAAACGACAGGCTGCGCTATTTTCTCTCCGCCGGCTATCTCGACGAGAAGGGCACGCTCGCTTCGGCGTTCTTTCGCCGCTACAACCTTCGCGCAAACATCGACAATCAGGTGAGAAAGTGGCTCAACGTGAGCGCCAACGTTTCGTATTCCGACAATTCGCGCAACGGCGTCACCACCGGGCAAGGGTCGAATCGCGGAGGAGTGGTGCTGGCGGTCGTCAATCTGCCGACCGCTTCGACCGTCAGAAACGAAGAAGGTTTGTACAATCGTTCGTTTTTCGGACAGAACATCACCAATCCCGTGGAAGCAATCGAAAACGGGAAAAACAACAAGAATCGGGAAAACCGCATCATAGCATCCGGCAGCGCAACCATCAGTTTCATCCCGGAGCTGACCCTGAAATCGCAATTCACCTTCGACCGCAGAAACGGCGTCGAGACAGGGTTCACTCCTCCGGTACACTCGACCGATCGCGACGACTGGGGATCGGCTTGGGACACCCGCACGATGAACACCGTAGTGGTTTTCGACAACGTGCTGACATTTAAAAAATCCTTCTACAATCAACACAATGTCGAAGCTATGGCGGGCACTTCGTGGACGGATTCCGACTGGTCGCAAAGCTATATCAACGGCTCGCACTTTAAGGACGCTTTCATCCGAACGCTCAACGCCGCAAACAAGATAGCGTGGGACAACACGGGGTCGAACGCCTCGCAATGGGCTATATTTTCGGTTTTCGGACGAATCTCCTACAATTTCGACCACAAGTATCTCGTCACCGTGAACGTTCGGGGCGACGGCTCGTCGAAGCTGCATCCCGACCATCGCCGGAGTGTTTTCCCTTCGGTGTCGGCCGCGTGGCGGCTGTCGGCGGAGAATTTCATGAAGAATCTGACATGGGTGAACGATTTGAAGATACGCGCCGGCTGGGGACAGACCGGCAATCAGTCGGGCGTGGGCGACTATTCTTACTTGCAGCATTATCACATCGACCGTCAGCCCTGGTTCGAGGAGGGTAAGGCGGATGCTGTTCCATTGGTTACACGACCTTCCAGTTTGCGCGCCGCCGATCTTTCGTGGGAATACACTTCGCAATTCGGCGCCGGAATGGATCTGACGCTGTTGAACAATCGGCTTTCGCTCGCTCTCGATTACTATTACAAGCGAACCACCGACATGCTGATGTATGTGCAGCTGCCCGCCGGACAGTCGGCAAGCAGCATCACCAGAAACGACGGGGAAATGTCGAATCGCGGCTTCGAACTGTCGGTCAATTCGCGTAATTTCACGGGCAAGTTTTCGTGGAGCACGGACTTCAACATCTCGTTCAACAGAAACAAACTCGAAAAGCTCATGTTTCAGAAGATTTACTACGACGCCGAAACAACCGACGCCTTTCATCAGATGCGCGCGGTGCGGAACGAACCCGGACGCCCGCTCGGCGGATTCTGGGGCTATATCAGCGACGGGGTCGATCCCGAAACCGGCGAACTGCGCTATCGCGACATCAACGGCGACGGCAGAGTAACTTCGTCGGACAAGACTTATATCGGCGACCCGAATCCCAAGTTCACTTTCGGGCTTACGAACGTTTTGTCGTACAAGAATTTTAACCTTACCCTTTTCCTTCAGGGTTCGGCGGGCAACGACGTGTTCAACGCCTCGCGGGGCGATGTCGAAGGCATGTACGACCTGAAGAATCAATCCGTGCGGGTGCTCGACCGCTGGCGCATTCCGGGACAGATCACCGACGTGCCAAAAGCGCGATTCGACCTTCAACCCTCGAGCTACTTCATCGAGGACGGCAGCTATCTGCGCGTGAAGGACATCACGCTATCCTACGACTTCGGCGGCGGCTTCCTGAAGAAGATAGGAGTCTCGCGCCTGCAGACTTACTTTACGGTGCACAATCTGCTGACCCTTACGAAATATTCGGGAATGGACCCGGAGGTCAATCAATGGGGCGACAGCGGCGCCGTGCAGGGAATAGACTGGGGCACTTATCCTCACTGCAAATCCTTTGTATTCGGTATTAACGTTGAATTTTAAATTATCAAATGAAACTTATTCGCAACTTATCGCTTGCCGTCGCCTGCATCGCCGCTGCCGCCTGTTCGCTCGACTACGAACCCGCAGGCGGTTATTCCGACGTGACCGAGGGCGTGACGCGCGACAGCGTCAAGGTTTTGTTCAAGGACAAAGCCGCTGTGACGGCTCACCGTCAAACTCTGCTCGACCGGTATAAAAACGGTCAGGAACACTGGTACCTCGACATGCTTCTGCTTGCCGAATCTCATTCGGACAACGCCTACGCAGGTTCGCCGAACGCCGAAACCACTCCTTTCGAGGTTAATTCGATAGAAGGATCGAACACTAACCTGAAACGCGACTGGGACGGACACATGACCAACGTGGGTTACGCGAATCGCATGATCTGCGGAATAGACCAGGTCGCCGATCCGACTCTTACCGCCGGCGAACGCCGGCAATACAAAGCCGAGGCTCTAATCCTGCGCGCAATGGTCTATTTCGACATGGCGAGAATCTGGGGTCGAGTGCCTTTGATAACCCTCGTAGCCGACGACATCACCGCCGAAACCATCGAAGATGTCTATCCGGTGTATTTCCCTTCCCAATCCGAAGAAACAGAAGTGTATCGCCTGATTGAAGCCGATTTGCTCGAAGCTCTGGACGGAGCGCCCGACAATAACCCCAACGACAAGACGGGGCTTTCCAAATCGGTGGCTCGCGCAATGCTGGCCAAATTGTATGCCGAAAAACCCCTGCGCGACTACGACAAGGTGATCCTCTACGCCGACGCTCTGACCGCCGACGGTTTCGCGCTCGTCGATGATTTCGCCGACTTGTTCGGCGTCGCGCTGACCGACCCCGCGCTGCCTCCCTCGCAGAACAACAGGGCTATCGACGCCAGGACGCGCAACACAAGAGAATCAGTCTATGAAGCGCAGTTTTTCGCGGGCAACACAAACTGGGTGACATGGATGTACGGGCGTCCGCTCAACGATTGGACTTTCTATTTCACTTGGGCGAAGTGGATCACGCCTTCGCGCAACCTCGTGGCCGCGTTCAACGCCGAACAGGGCGACAAGCGGCTCGCCGAATCGGTGGCGTTCTACGCCTGCGACTGGAACATTTACTATCCGGCAAGCGAATACGCTTTCATGTACAAGTGCCGCAGCGCCTATAGCAGCATAATCAAGCTGCGCTATGCCGACATACTTATGCTGAAAGCCGAAGCGCTGATCCACAAAGGTTCCTTCGCCGCCGCCGCCGCAATTATAAACCAAACGCGCCGCCGCGCCGGATTGAACGATTTGCCCGCTTCGGCGTCGGCGAGCAAAGAGGCTATTCTCGACGCATATCTGAAAGAGCGTCGCCTCGAACTGGCTTTCGAGGGCGAACGATGGTTCGATCTGGTACGCCTCGACAAGGTGGAGGAAGTGATGAACGCCGTGTATGCAAAAGACCCCGGCCGTCCGGCGCAAAAATATCCCTTCAACACGTATTCCTGCAAGTTGCCCATCCCGCAGGACATTATAGACCAGAATCCGAATCTCGTCCAGAACCCCGGATATTAACCCGACATTCAGATGAACATTACGATGAAAACATACGCGACATTCCTGCTGCCCGCTCTGCTTGCATCCTGCGGAGGCAGCGGCGGCGCAGGCAAGGACAACGGCGACAAGGCGAAGGACACGTCGGGCGACGTTGTCGTTTATCTCACGTCGAGCGACCGCACAGCCGACTTCGCGAAAAAAAGCGTCAACTTCAGCGACAAACCGAACATGTCGCCGACAACCGTAACTCTCGATCCCTCCGTCCGTCATCAAACAATGGACGGATTCGGAGCCGCTCTCACCGGCTCGTCGTGCTACAATCTGCTGCGCATGACGCCCGCCGACAGAACCAAGTTCCTAAAGGAAACTTTTTCCGACGCCGACGGCTCAGCCGGATTCAGCTACATTCGCGTCGCCATAGGCTGCTCGGACTTCTCGCTGAGCGAATACTCCTGCTGCGACCTCAAAGGCATCGAAAATTTCGCCCTGCAGAACGAAGAACTCAACTACGTGATACCGGTGCTGAAGGAGATTCTGGCAATCAATCCGGAACTCAAGATTCTCGGCTCGCCGTGGACTTGCCCGAAATGGATGAAGGTGAACAATCTCGCCGACCGCCGACCTCACGATTCGTGGACAAGCGGTCATCTGAATCCCGACCTGCGCGGAGACTACGCCGAGTATTTCGTTCGATGGATAAAGGCGATGAAGGCGGAAGGCATACTCATCCACGCCGTCACCCCGCAAAACGAACCTCTGAACCGAGGCAATTCAGCCTCGCTTTTCATGGGCTGGGACGAACAGCGCGACTTCGTGCGCGACGCTCTCGGACCCGCTGTCCGCGACGCGGGACTGAAAACCAAAATCTATGCCTTCGACCACAATTACAATTACGACAATATGCCGGAACAGGTTGATTATCCCGTCAAAATCTATAACGACCCCGATGCCGCGGCTTTCCTCGCCGGCGCCGCATACCACAACTACGGAGGCGACAAAGCGGAACTCGACGACATTCGCCGGAAACGTCCCGACAAGGAACTGATCTTCACCGAAACCTCCATAGGCACATGGAACGACGGACGAAATCTCGCCGCGCGACTGACGGAGGACATGAGGGAAACGGGACTCGGCACGGTCAACGGCGGATGCCGAGCGGTGATAGTCTGGAACCTGATGCTCGATTCCGAACGCGGACCAAATCGCGCCGGCGGATGTCAAACCTGCTACGGAGCGGCGGACATCAGCAGGAACGACTATAAAAGCATCTCCCGCAATTCGCACTACTACGTTATCGCTCACCTCGCCTCGGTGGTCAAGCCCGGAGCGGCGCGCATCGGCGCATCCGGCTATTCCGCCGCCGGAATAACTTACTCGGCGTTTGAAAACACCGACGGAACCTACGCCTTCGTCCTCCTGAACGAAACGGAAGAAAACAAGCGAATCACACTGAGCGACGGAACGCATCATTTCGCTTTCGACGTTCCGCGCAAATCAGTCGCATCGTATCGCTGGAAAAAATAAACCGCATTAAACACATTGAAACATGAACGATATCAATTGCATCGCGCAACATGTCAAACGCGCGTCCATCGCGCTCCTCGCATTTCTCGCGGCACTCTCGTGCAAGGACAACGAGCCCGGACCCGGAAATCCCTCTATGAATCCCAAAACCGAATTCGCTTCGGCGCACTTTGGCGACAGCCTCTCGTTCACCGTAGCCGCAGCCGACCCCGACGCGCCTCTTTCAACCCTGAAGGCGCGACTGTTCTTCGGCGAAGAACAAGTGTCGGAAACCGTAATCCGAACCAAAACCAACGCCGACTATTCGGGCAAAATATTCGTCCCCTATCTCGCCGGCGTCCCCGACGCCACGGCTACGCTGAAGCTCACCCTGCAAAATATCCGCTTCACCATAGTGGAAAAGGAATACGCGCTGCCCCTGACCCGTCCCGACTTCCCGTATCTGACCCTCGTTGCCGACGACGGCACGGAATACAGAATGGAGAAAATATCGACCCACAACTACTCTGTCACAAACTATTTCCCCGCCAAACTGAAGGCTCGCGTCAAAGCTCCGAAGACCGGCGAGCAAGGCAACGAACTCGTATTCGGATGGGAAAACGGCACTGTGACACGAGACGGCTCCGGCTCCATTCCGTTCTCTAACCCGCAGACAGGTCTTTACGCCGTCGCCTTCAACACTTATTCCTACGCCGCCTCGCCATTCGTGAACATTATGCTCAACGGCGAAGAAATGACGATGATAGACGACAACAGCTACCGAATCGACAAAACTCTCGCCAAAAACCAATCCCTGAAATTCGAGGGAATAGCCGACGCGGAAGACTGGTGGATCGATCCAGACTTCTTCGCCCAGTCCGACGACGGCAGTCTCGCTTTCACTGCCGAAGGCGGCGACTATCGCATAATCGCCGACTTTCGGCTGAAATACTTCAGAGTCGAAGCCATGAGCGGAGAATCGCCCGCCGTGCTGCAAGCCGACGGTTCGGGCGCAGTCTGGATCATAGGAACCAACGCCGGCAAACCTTCGCTCGCCGCCAACGAAACAGGATGGAACCCCGACAACGCTCTGTGCATGGCTTGCGTCGCCCCGAAGAAATACCAAATCACGCTCGTCGGCGGGAAATCCATTTCAACCGACGCCATCAACTTCAAGTTCTTTCATCAAAAAGGTTGGGGCGGCGAGTTCACTCACGAACAGCTATCAACATCAAGCAGCCTGATTTTCGTGGGCAGCGGAGGCGAGAGCGGCAGAGACCCCGGCAACCTCGGCATAGTCGAAGGCAAATCATTAGACGCGCAAGGCATCTACGTTTTTACCGTCGATCTCTCGGCGGGCATAGACAAGGCTGTTCTGACAATTAGTGGTTAATTGTTAATTGTTAATTGTTAATTGTTAATGCCTGTCGGACGGGTGGAGTGAAACGGAGACACTGAGCCGCATTATAGTGGTTAGTGGTTAGTGGTTAGTGGTTAGTGGTTAGTGGTTAGTGGTTAGTGGTTAGTGGTTAGTGGTTAGTGGTTAGTGGTTAGTGGTTAGTGCCTGCGGCTCAATATCTCCGTTTCACTCCACCCGTCCGACAGGC
>JAITHX010000061.1 GCA_031279735.1 Prevotellaceae bacterium | reverse complement strand
GTTTCGATGGCTTGCCGTCCCTTTTCGTCGCTGTCGCCGCCGATAAGCACGCGGTCGGGATTGAGCAAATCGTTGACGGCGGTGCCTTCGGCAAGAAATTCGGGATTCGAGAGTATTTGGAACGAGTGGTGCGAATCCTCCGAATCGAGAATCGTTTTCAGACTTTCGGCGGTGCGCACCGGAATGGTCGATTTCTCCACCACTATTTTATCGCCGTTGGCTACGCGGGCTATCCGGCGGGCGCACAGTTCGATGTACTTCAAATCGGCAGCCATTCCCCTGCCTATTCCATAGTCTTTGGTGGGAGTGTTCACGGAGATGAAAATCATCTGCGCGCCTCTGACGGCTTCGTCTATGTCGGTCGAGAAGAAGAGGTTTCTTCCTCTCGCTTCGCGGATTATTTCGCCCAGACCGGGTTCGTAGATAGGGAGTTTTGAGATGTCGGCGTCGTTCCACGCGGCGATTCGCGCCTCGTTGACGTCAACCACCGTTACTTTGATATGGGGACATTTACTGGCGATAATCGCCATAGTCGGTCCGCCCACGTATCCGGCTCCTATGCAGCAGATCGACGTCACGGACAGCTTTTCGCTTGTTTTCGGCATGTTCATTCGATATATTTTTTATTTGTTACACATTCGAGCGGCTCGCTCCGTGACAGTTCTTGTACTTCTTGCCGCTGCCGCAGTAGCAGGGATCGTTGCGCCCCGGACGCTTGTCGGCTTTCGCGGGCGTCGTTCCACGCTGTTCATCGCCGCCGCCGGAGGTCTGGAGATCGTCGCGTCGGGTTTGCAGCTTGCTCGTGTCGATGCGCTTGGGGAGTTCGCCGCGCTGCGCGAGTTCGCTGCGCGGCGTCTCGGTTTCGTTTCTCGTCGGGATTTGCACTTTCATCAGCATCCCGATGATTTCGCGTCCTATCTTGTCGAGCATGTTTTTGAACAGTTCGTAGGATTCAAACTTGTAGATAAGCAGAGGGTCTTTCTGTTCGTAGGCGGCGTTCTGCACCGACTGTCGCAGGTCGTCCATTTCGCGGAGATGCTCCTTCCAGTATTCGTCGATGGTGAGCAGCACGATAGTCTTGGCGTAAATCTTGACTATCGACCGTCCTCTCGTGTCGTAAGCCTCGCGGAGATTGGCGTGAATCCTCAGCATCCTGTGTCCGTCGCCCATGGGGATTTCTATGTTGTTGAACGTATTTCCGCTGCGTTCGTAAACGCTCTTGACAATGGGAAAGAGACGGTCGGCGAGCAGGTCGGTGCGGCGGCGATAGTTGTCTTCGACAGCGGCTACGAGCTTTGCCGCATAGTCCGTTTTGCTCATCGTTCCGTATTCTTCGGCGCCGAAGGGGGGTTCGACGTGCAGACACTTGATGATTTCCTTATAGAAAGTGTCGTAGTCGTAGCCTTCGAGCTGTTCGGAAAGCGAATCGCAATAGTCGGAAATCATGTTCTGGATGTCAACGTCAACCCGTTCGCCGTGCAGGGCGTGATTGCGCCGCGAGTAGATCACCTTGCGCTGGGCGTTCATAACATCGTCGTACTCAAGCAGGCGCTTGCGGATGCCGAAATTGTTTTCCTCGACCTTGCGCTGCGCCCGTTCGATGGAGCGGGAGATCATGGAATGTTGAATCACTTCATCCTCTTTGATTCCGAGTCTGTCCATGATACGGGAGATACGTTCCGAGCCAAAAAGACGCATCAGGTTGTCCTCGAGCGAAACGTAGAACTGCGAAGTGCCGGGATCGCCCTGACGTCCCGAACGACCGCGAAGCTGCCTGTCAACGCGACGCGATTCGTGGCGTTCGGTACCGATAATAGCCAGTCCTCCGCTCTCTTTCACGCCCGGACCGAGTTTGATGTCCGTGCCGCGTCCCGCCATATTGGTGGCGATGGTCACGGTGCCGGCAACACCGGCTTCGGCAACGATATCCGCTTCGCGCTGGTGCTGTTTCGCGTTGAGTACATTGTGCTTCACGCCGCGCAGCTTGAGCATCTTGCTGAGGAGTTCGGATATTTCGACCGAAGTGGTGCCCACAAGCACCGGACGCTTGTCCGTTTTGCTCAGCTTCTCTATTTCCTGCACGACGGCTTTGTACTTTTCGCGTTTGGTTTTATAGACAAGATCCTGATAGTCGTCGCGCTTGATGGGTTTGTTGGTGGGGATTACCACCACGTCGAGATAGTATATCTTCCACAACTCGCCGGCTTCGGTTTCGGCAGTACCGGTCATGCCCGCAAGTTTGTGGTACATTCTGAAATAGTTCTGGAGCGTGATCGTGGCGAAGGTTTGCGTCGCGGCTTCTATCTTCACGTTTTCCTTGGCTTCTATCGCCTGATGCAGACCTTCGGAGTAGCGCCGTCCTTCGAGGATACGTCCGGTCTGTTCGTCAACGATTTTCACTTTGTTGTCCATCACCACGTATTCCACTTCGCGCTCGAACATTGCGTAAGCCTTAAGCAGCTGATGGATTGTGTGGAGCCGTTCCGACTTGACGGAATAGTCGCTGAGCAGGGCAACCTTGGTCGATTCCTTTTCCTCGTCGGAAAGCTCGCTTTTTTCAATCCTCGCTATTTCGGCGCCAACGTCGGGCATAACGAAAAAGGAACTGTCCTTAACCAGATTGGAAATGAACTCGAATCCCTTGTCGGTCAGCTCGACCGAATTGAGCTTTTCGTCGATCACGAAATACAGGTCGTCGGTAATCTTGAACATGTTCCGGCTGTTGTCCTGCATATAGAAGTTTTCCGTTTTTTGCATAAGCGACTTGTGCCCCGATTCGCTGAGGGTTTTAATCAGCGGCTTGTACTTGGGCAGTCCCTTGTGTGCGCGGTAGAGCAGGACGCCGGCTTCGTCGGATTTTTTTTCGTCGGTCGCCACCCGCTTGAAATCGGCGAGGAGCTGTGTGACCATGTTCCGCTGAGCCGTGTAGAGCCTGTCAACGTAGGGTTTGTATTCGTTGAACATCTGATCGTCGCCGCGAGGCACGGGTCCGGCAATGATGAGAGGAGTACGGGCGTCGTCGATAAGCACCGAATCAACTTCGTCCACAATCGCGTAGTGATGTTTGCGCTGCACGAGTTCGTCGGGCGAGAACACCATGTTGTCGCGCAGATAGTCGAAGCCGAACTCGTTGTTGGTTCCGAAAGTGATGTCGGCGGCATACGCATTTCGCCGTTCGAGCGAATGAGGTTCGTGCTTGTCTATGCAGTCAACCGAAAGTCCGTGAAATTCATAGATCGGACCCATCCATTCGGAGTCGCGCCGCGAGAGATAGGAGTTCACCGTGACGATGTGCACGCCTTTACCCGCAAGAGCGTTGAGGAAAACGGGAAGAGTGGCGACCAGAGTTTTTCCTTCGCCGGTACTCATTTCGGCAATGGCGCCTATCAGCTGTCGCTTGCCTTCGTGAGTGTTTTCGTATTGCAGCTTCGGGGAATTGAGAACGACGCCGCCGGCAAGCTGAACGTCGTAATGCACCATATCCCAAGTGATAAAGTTTCCTCCAGCCATCCATCTGTTGTACCAGACGGCTTTGTCGCCACGAATGACGACGTTTTCCTTCACCGTCGCGAGTTCCCGGTCGAAGTCGGTGGCTGTTACAGTGAGTTCACGGTTCATCTTGAAACGTTCGGCAGTGTTCTTCACTATGGCAAACGCTTCGGGCAAAAGCTGCTGCAAAACCTCCTCAAGTTTGTGGTCGAGATCCTCGTTGAGAGCGTCGATTTTCAAGTAGAGTTTTTCCTTTTCCCTCACTTCGACGGAATCATTCTCCATCTTGAGTTTAAGTTCCTCTATTGCCCGTTCTTCCTCGACGCAATATTCCTTGATTCGCCGCCTGAGCGACAGTGTTGCCTGTCGAAGCTCGTCGTTGTCGAGAGCCGCTATTCGGGGGTATATTTCGTTGATCTCCTTCACGCGGGGCATTATCAACTTTAAATCTTTTTCGGACTTAGTGCCGAAAATCTTTGCCAGGACTGAATTAACAAAATTCATATAAATATAAATTAATAACCTAAATATGAGCCGGCAAATATACGGGAAAATTATGAATTATGAATTATGAATTATGAATTGCCTGACGGACGTTTGAGAATTATGAATTAAGAATTAAGAATTAAGAATTGACCTGACGGACGTTTGAGAATTAAGAATTAGGAATTAGGAATTAAGAATTGACCTGACGGACGTTTGAGAATTAAAAATCAGGAATTATGAATTGCCGGATTGAGGTGGCTTTATTCACGCTATCTCACAAAATACCCTCACTTATTCAGTGTCTCCGGTTACAACAGACAACATTCCACACATATACGGCAATATACCAACGAGCGTCGGAGTCATTCCGCACTCGTGCGGAGTCATTCCGCACAGGTGCGGAGTCATTCCGCACTCGTGCGGAGTCATTCCGCACTCGTGCGGAGTCATTCCGCACTCGTGCGGAGTCATTCCGCCGAAGGGCGGAGTCATTCCGCCGAAGGGCGGAGTCATTCCGCCGAAGGGCGGAGTCA
>JAITHX010000245.1 GCA_031279735.1 Prevotellaceae bacterium | reverse complement strand
TGTTCGTCGTTCCAGTCCTTAACCTTAAGATCGTAGTCGATGGAGGCTTCCGTGAGGATTTTGCGCGCCGTCGAACGACCTATGCCGAAGATATAGGTTAACCCTATTTCGCCCCGTTTGTTTTTTGGTAAATCAACTCCTGCAATGCGTGCCATATTGTTTTTTTATAAATTACTATTTTAAAGAATTAACCCTGACGCATTTTGAATCTTGGATTTTTTTTGCATATAACATATAAACGCCCTTTGCGTTTAACTATCTTGCAATCCTCGCTGCGTTTTTTTATGGATGCTCTAACTTTCATTGTTATTAATTTTTTTATTTTTCAAGAATCGTATTTTCATACTTATTTGTATCTGAACGAAATTCTTCCTTTCGTCAAATCGTAGGGCGACATTTCCACCTTAACTCTGTCGCCGGGCAAAATCTTGATGTAGTGCATTCGCATCTTTCCCGAGATGTGGGCTACTATGACGTGACCGTTGTCGAGTTCAACGCGAAACATTGCGTTGGACAGCGATTCGGTTATTGTTCCGTCCTGTTCTATAGCGGTCTGCTTTGCCATACATTTTACTTAAAATCTTTGTTATTCAATACTTTTTCAATAAATTCAAAAGTCGACAGCACGTCTGCTCCGTTTTTACCGACGGCTACCGTCAACTCGTAATGTGCCGACAGACTTCCGTCGGTCGTTTTAATCGTCCATCCGTCGCGCTCCTTGTATATGTCCTTTTTTCCCATGTTTATCATGGGTTCTATGCATATCACCATGCCGCTTCGGAGTTTCAGTCCCTGTCCCCGTCTGCCGTAGTTCGGCACGTCGGGACGCTCGTGCATCTTTCTTCCGATTGAATGGCCAACCATTTCCCTAACCACCGAATATCCGCACTTCTCGACGTGGCTTTGAACGGCACAGGACACATCGCCTATGCGTTTTCCCTCCACCGCCTGCGCGATACCCTGAAACAGCGATTCCTTTGTCGCTTTCAGCAGCTTTTCCGCCGAGGGGGATATTTTGCCCACTGCGAAAGTGTATGCCGAATCGCCGTAGAAACCTTTCATTCTAGTCCCGCAGTCCACCGATACGATATCGCCTTCCCGCAGTCTGTATGCCGACGGAAGCCCGTGTACCACCGCACTGTTGACCGATATGCACAGCGTGTTCGGAAAACCGTTGTAACCGAGAAAACCGGGTTCGGCTCCGTGGTCGCGAATGTATCGCTCGGCTATTTTGTCTATCTCCGAGGTCGATATTCCCGGTTCTATGTGTTTTGCCACTTCCGCCAACGTCATCGAAACCAGAAGAGCGTTTTCTCTCATGATTTCTATTTCCTCGTTTGTCTTTATATTACTCATTCACATAATATATTCAAAAGAACCTTTTTACAGCAAGTAAAAAAAGCGGGTGCAAAGGTAGTTATTTTTTTTTATCCAAAAAAAATTTCTTTCTCTTTTTTTGTTCGCTTTCGTTAAAACAGCAGACGGCTAAAGATATAGACCCCGAAAAATAGTTCATTTTTCACGAACGACGCGATTTTAATTTCCCTTTCAGATATTTTCCCGTATGGGATTCCTGACATTCGACAAGCTGTTCCGGCGTGCCCGCGAATACGAGTTTCCCTCCTTCCTCGCCCCCTTCCGGTCCGAGGTCGACAACTATGTCGGCGCATTTTACAACTTCCTGGTTATGCTCGACCACCACTATCGAATGTCCCTTATCTACCAGCGCTTCGAGCGCATCCATCAGTTTGCGTATGTCGTGAACGTGAAGTCCGGTGGTCGGCTCGTCGAAAATGAACATGGTGGATTCCTGCCCGTCCTTGAGCAGAAAGGACGCGAGTTTGATTCTCTGGCTTTCGCCTCCCGACAGAGTGCTCGACGGCTGTCCGGTTTTCACGTATCCCAGACCGACCTGCTGCAGCACCGCGAGCTTTCGGGCTATGGCGGCTCCGGCTTTGTCGGCTCCGAAAAAGTCCACCGCTTCGTCTATCGACATGTCGAGTATGTCGGAGATGTTTTTGTCTCTGAATTTCACTTCGAGAATTTCGTCCCTGAATCGTTTGCCCCTGCACGATTCGCATTCGAGCGTCACGTCGGTAAGGAATTGCATTTCGACCTTGATGAATCCGTCGCCCTGACATTCGGGACATCTGCCCCCGTCGGTGTTGAACGAAAAATAGGAGGGCGCGAATCCGTTGCGTTTCGCGTAGGGCATCGAGGCATACAGTTTGCGTATGTCGTCGTACACCTTTATATATGTCGCCGGATTCGAGCGCGACGATCGCCCTATCGGGTTGCGATCCACCATTTCCACTGCGCGGATGCGCTGCGTGTCGCCGGCGAGCCTGTCGAAGTCGCCGCAGGGTTCCGACGCGCCGGTTTTCAGCAGCCGCAGCAGCGCCGGATACAGTATGCCGCACACTAATGTGGATTTGCCCGAACCGCTCACTCCCGTCACCGCCACTATGCCGTTCAGAGGTATCCTCACGCTGATGTTCTTGAGATTGTTCTCCCTCGCCCCCACGATTTCTATGTATTGGTTCAGTTTTCGGCGCTTGGCGGGAATCTTGATCTCTTCCTTGCCCGTGAGATATTTCAAAGTCAGCGATCTGTTTATTTCCTTTTTGCCCGCTTCCGAAATTTTTCCCTGAAAAACTATCTCGCCTCCGAAACTTCCCGAAAGCGGTCCCATGTCGATTATTTCGTCGGCGGCGTTCATTATCTCCTCGTCGTGCTCGACGACTATCACCGTGTTGCCGGGCTGCTTCAGAGCGTCTATCACCTTTATCAGGCGGAAAGTGTCGCGGGGATGAAGTCCCACGCTCGGTTCGTCGAGTATGTAGAGCGAGCCGGCGAGATTGCTTGCCAGAGCAACCGAGAGGTTTATCCTCTGGGTTTCGCCGCCCGAAAGCGTGTTCGACAGCCGATTCAGCGTGAGATAGCCCAAGCCCAAGTCGAGCAGGCAGCGGATTCGGGAGCGGATTTCCAGCAAAGCGCGTCCGGCGACTTTTTTCTCATAGACCGACAGTTCCAGAGTGTCGAAAAAATCCGTCAAACGGTTCAGAGGCATGAGCGCCAGCTCGGAGATGTTTTTGCCCCCGATGCGGACGCAGGAGGCTTCGGGACGCAGCCGGCTTCCGCCGCACGAACGGCATGCGGTTTTGCCGGTGTAGCGCGCCGCCATGACCCGATACTGTATCTTATACCGGTTGGACGCCAGCATTTCAAAGAACGAATCCAAGCCCTCGAACCAGCGGTTGCCCGTCCACAGCAGTTTGCGCTCGTTCTCGCTCAGTTCGCTGTAAGGGCGATGAATAGGGAAGCCGAATTTCGGGGCGGCATACACGAGCTTGTCCTTGTAGGCGCTCATGCTTTCGCCGCGCCAGCAGGCTATCGCGTCGTTGAATACGGAAAGCGATTTGTCGGGAACAACCAGATTTTCGTCGATTCCGACAATTTTTCCGTAACCCTCGCACGCAGGACAGGCGCCGAGAGGATTGTTGAAATTAAACATGTTGACGTCCGGCTTCTCGAAATGCATCCCGTCGAGTTCGAACATGTTGGAAAAATCCTTCAAAAAGGCTTCCCCGCCTTCGGGATAGATATGCAGAGCGCAATGTCCGTTGCCCTTTCTGAAGGCGGTTTGCGACGAATCGGCAATCCGTCCGAGCATGTCCTCGCTGCGCGAGGCTGTAACCCTGTCCACAAGCAGAAAGACCCCCGTTTTAAGATTCGAGTACTTTTCGTCGTAGCCGACAAGAAAATCCTTTATGTCCAGAATTTTGCCCGCGCCGTTTTCCACAAGAAACACGCGGGAGAATCCTTCGGAAAACGCCACCGCAACCTGCTCGACGACGCCGCGTTCGGATTCCGCTATCGGCGCAAGAACAACCATCCGCTCCCCCTCCGGACGACCGGCGTAATAATCCACCACATCCGTAACCGAATTAACCTTGACTTCCGCTCCCGACACCGGCGAATACGTGCGCCCTATTCCCGCATACAGCAGTTTAAGGTAATCGTATATCTCGGTGGACGTGCCGACAGTGGAACGCGGATTTTTCGTGTTGACTTTCTGTTCTATGGCTATCGCCGGCGGAATGCCGGTGATGGAATCCACGTCGGGCTTGCTGATCTTGCCCAGAAACTGACGCGCATACGCCGAAAGACTTTCGATGTAGCGCCTTTGTCCCTCGGCAAAAAGCGTATCGAACGCCAGCGTCGATTTCCCCGAACCCGAAAGCCCCGTGATTACCACAAACCGTTCGCGCGGAATGGTTACATTCACGTTTTTCAGATTGTGTACCCGCGCCCCTTTGATCTCTATATGTTTTGCACTCAAAATAACCTCCCCGTTCAAAAATTCAGGACTGCAAAGGTATTAAAAATTATGAATTATGAATTATGAATTATGAATTGCCGTGCGGACGTATGGACAGTTCATAATCCATAATTTATAATTCATAATTCATAATTCATAATTCATAATTCATAATTCTCGCCGCGTCCGTCAGGCAATTCATAATTCATAATTTATAATTCATAATTCTCGCCGCGTCCGTCAGGCAATTCATAATTCATAATTTATAATTCATAATTCTCACCGCGTCCGTCAGGCAATTCATAATTCATAATTCATAATTCATAATTCTCACCGCGTCCGTCAGGCAATTCATAATTCATAATTTATAATTCATAATTCATACAGTGCGTCGCATACAGCGGCACTGACTTTATGCCGTTTTCAAAACCGAAGTTCTTTGCCGACAATCTAATTGCATATACGGGTTTATATTTTGCCGCATAAGCCGCCAGACTGCGCGAGCGAACATTTTCGGCGGCTTTCACTTCTACAGGAATAATTCCGTCCTGCAGCTCAAGCAAAAAGTCGATTTCCGCACGATTGCCCGACGACCAGTAATTCAAGTTTATGCCGTGAGCAACAAAAGTTTGAGCTACATAATTTTCAGTTAAAAAACCGCGATACATCATTTCCGCATTATTCGCAATTTCGCCGAATTTCAGACGCGAAAGCGACACAAGCAATCCAACGTCAGAAAGATACAGTTTGAACATCGAATCGGCAAAATATGCCGCGAGAGGCGGATGCGGCACTTCAACCAACATGCAGGACAAAAGCATATTCGCCTGCAAAAGCCACTCGATAGCGCTCTGATACTTGTCCTTATTGCCGCCCTGCTCCACCGTTTTGTACATAAACCGCTTTTGTTTGGCGAGCTGCAGCGGCATACTTCGATAAACCGCGTGAATTTTCACACTGTTCACATTTTCGGAATATTTAGTCATATCAGCCAAATAACCGGTCAATATATCCGCAGCTATCGCGGAATTAAACAGCATTAAATCCTTTCCGCATTCAACAAAGTTTTTTACCGCGGCAGGCATCCCGCCGATACAAAGATACTGGCGATAGAGTTGCAGCGCCTTGCCGTGAATAATTTCTGCAAACGGTTTATTGTCGGCATAACGCTTGCGTATTTCTTCGGCAAGCAGATTTTCGCCCAATGCCCACAGAAACTCTTCAAAATCCATCGGATAGAGGTATTCCAACTGCACTTTGCCTACAGGAAAGGACGATTTCAAACGGTTGATTTTCACGCCAAGCAAACTGCCGGCCGCTACAATCCGATAATCCGACGGCGATTCGGCAAAGTATTTCAACGAGGAAATCGCCTCTTCGCAATCCTGAATTTCGTCGAAAAAGAAGATAGTTTTTTCCGTGTTGATCTTTCGATTGAAAAACAGTTCCATTCGTCCCGCAATCTCGTCCGCCGCCAGCGAAGGTCTGAAAAAGTCCTTATATTCCGGCTTTTCTGCAAAATTCATCACAATGACCTCTTCAAAATTCCGCTTGCAAAACTCCGAAATCAAGTAAGTTTTGCCCGTTTGCCGCGCCCCGACAAGTATCAGCGGAAGCGCATTTGTTCGCTGTTTCCAAGCCAGCAGCTTGTGTTCAAATACTCTTTTCATACTGTTGCTATATTTTATTCATATCAAAAATATCGTTTTTTCGATATAATACATATCGAAAATATCGATCGCGACGTCTTTTCGGCAAAAGTACTAAAGATATTCGATTTTTTTACCGACATGCAGTGAAAAAAAACACCGCATAGCGGTAAAAAAAATACTGCCATGCGGTGATTGACAAATTCTTATTCTTATTCTTCTTCTTCGGCGTCAAGATACCACTTCAACTCCGCATTGGGTTTGGCGGTGGAAGTTGAAAAGGTGGTTTCGTTTTTTTCAGTGATGTACACCCAGTTCCAACCGGCTTTCAAGTCAAGATTATACTCGGCTTTATTTTTATACTGTTCATAACCGGTAATCGTAACGTTTCTATCGACATAGAACAGCGTGCCCGTTACTGTTCCATCTTCCGAAAACGGCGCAATATCGCCGCTGTCGGAGGAAAACCCTGACATAGCGGTTGTGCGCACTCCCCTATCGCTAACTTTAAGCGTGCTCTGCGATTCTTTTGCATAAGGCTCAACAAGCCACCTGCTGTCGATGGTTTCGGGCAAAGTTATTGTAAATTTGCCGTTTTGACAGGGCGCGGCAACCAGCTCTTTCAATTCGTCCGATACTTCCACCAAAAATTTCACTGTCGTGAC
>JAITHX010000241.1 GCA_031279735.1 Prevotellaceae bacterium | reverse complement strand
ACGCGAAGCCTCTGCGCCCCTTGCGGAGCCTCTGCGTCCTCTGCGGTAAAAAAACACCGCGACGCGGTGAAGAACCGCACAATCCCTTAATAAGGGAATAAGGGTGAATACATGCTGTCGGGAGACTGCTAAGGGCACTTTGAAAAATAAGGGTTTTATGACTTTTACTTTTCCACACAATTCCCAGTAGAACCTCTATTTTCAACTCACGATTTTAACGCGACGGAAGTATAGACCCGAACGACCGAACGACCGAACGACCGAACAGCCGAACAGCCGAACGACCGAACAGCCGAACAGCCGAACAGCCGAACAGCCGAACGACCGAACGACCGGAACGCTCCCCGCGGCCGGAACGCTCCCCGCGGCCGGACGGTCATTCGTAATTCGTAATTCGTAATTCGTAATTAAATTCGCAATTCGTAATTCGTAATTTATAATTTACCTTTGCGGTCATTTAGGAAATGCGTCGAAAATGAAAACAGCTAAAATATCCGTCGCGACAGGAATACATAGAATTGCGACGATTCCGGCAAGGGACGGAGAAGATAAAAACGGCGCGGGGACAAGCTGCTGCCTCCCGCGAGCGATGGACAGTGAAAAATAATTAATTCAAATACAGTTATAAATAATGAAAAAGACAAATATGTTTTTCGGGGCGACGGGCATCATTGCTTTCGCCTTCGCGTTGTCGTGCGGAACAGGTTCCGAGGCAGACAACAAAATGAAACTCTGGTACGATTCGCCTGCCGCGCAGTGGATCGAAGCGCTGCCTGTGGGCAACGGCGGCATGGGCGCGATGGTTTTCGGCGCGCCTTCCGCCGAACGACTGCAACTCAACGAGGAAACCGTCTGGGCGGGACAGCCGAACAACAATCCCAATCCCGACGCTTTGAAGGCTTTGCCCGAAATTCGCAAAATGCTTTTCGAGGGGCGCTTCAAGGAGGCGCAGGACAAAGCCACTCGCGAGGTAATGTCCAAAACCAATCACGGAATGTCGTATCAGCCGGTGGGCGACATCTTTTTCGCTTTCCCGGGTCACGAGAAGGCTGAAAACTATTATCGCGAACTCGATATTGCTTCGGCTGTCGCCAGTTCGCGCTACACCGTTGCCGGAACGGAATACCGCCGCGAAGTGTTTGCCTCGTTCGCCGACCGACTGATAGTGGTTCGGTTCACGGCGTCGGGCAAGGGCAAAATCAGCTTCACGACGAATTTCACAAGTCCGCAGAAAAGCGAAGTCTCGGCAAGCGGCGACGCGCTTACGTTGAGCGGCGTCTCCGGCGACCAGGAAGGACTTGAGGGCAAGGTGAAATTCATCGCCCGCGCCAAGATTGTTGCCGAAGGAGGGCGGGTATCGGCTGGCGACAAGTCGCTTTCCGTTGCCGACGCCAACACCGCGACAGTCTATATCGCCATGGCGAGCAATTTCGCGAACTATCGCGACCTGAGCGCCGACCCCGCCGCCCGCGTCGCAGAGGCTCTCGAATCCGTGCCAGCCAAAACCTACGACAAACGGAAAGCTGAACATTCGGCAATCTATCGCCAATATTTCGACCGCGTGAAACTCGACCTCGGACAAACCGATTCGGTTCGCAAAACCACCGACCGCCGAATCCTCGAATTTGCCGCCGCCAACGACCCGCAACTCGTTGCCCTCTACTTTCAGTTCGGACGCTATCTGCTTATATCCTGTTCGCAGCCCGGCTCTCAGCCCGCCAACCTGCAAGGCATCTGGAACGACATGATGGCGGCTCCGTGGGACAGCAAGTACACCGTCAACATCAACGCCGAAATGAACTACTGGCCAGCCGAAGTGACTAATCTAGCCGAACTCCACCGCCCGTTCATTCAAATGGTCAAAGAAGTTGCCGAGACTGGAGCCGAGAGTGCGCGGGTGATGTACGGCGCGCGGGGCTGGGTGCTGCACCACAACACCGACATCTGGCGCGTGACCGGCGGCATCGACGGCGCCGCTTCGGGCATGTGGCCTTCCGGCGGCGCATGGGTGTGCCAGCATCTCTGGGAACGCTACCTGTATTCAGGCGACAAGGCGTATCTCGCCGAAGTCTATCCGGTGATGAAGGGCGCGGCGCGCTTTTTCCTCGACTTCCTCATCGAAGAGCCGTCGAACCATTGGCTGGTGGTCTCTCCGTCGAACTCGCCCGAAAACGCATTCATCCGCAACGGCTACTGCACCAACAACTACGGCATAACGATGGACAATCAGCTTCTCTACGAACTCTTCACCAATCTCGTCTCCGCCGGAAAGACGCTCGGCATCGACGCCGATTTCGCCGACACTCTCATCAACGCCCGCGCCCGACTCGCCCCCATGCACGTGGGCAAACACAGTCAGCTGCAAGAGTGGCTGCAGGACATGGACGACCCTAACGACAAACACCGTCATGTCTCGCATCTCTACGCGCTTTTCCCCAGCTGGCAAATCTCGCCATTCCGAACTCCGGAACTCTTCGACGCCGCGCGCAATTCGCTCAACTATCGCGGCGACCCGGCAACAGGCTGGTCTATGGGCTGGAAAGTGTGTCTGTGGGCGCGCTTCATGGACGGCGACAGAGCGCTGAATCTCATTAGAGCGCAACTGAATCTCTGCGACGGAAAGTCGAAGAAATGGGACGCCGGCGGAACCTATCCCAACATGTTCGACGCTCACCCTCCGTTCCAAATCGACGGCAACTTCGGCTGCACCGCCGGCATAGCCGAAATGCTGGTGCAAAGCCACGACGGCGCCGTACACATCCTGCCCGCTCTGCCCCGCGCATGGAAAAAGGGCAAGGCTGAAGGACTTAGAACTCGCGGCGGATTTATCGTCGATATAGAGTGGGACAACGGAAAACTCGCCAAACTGAAAGTGAAGTCCACGCTCGGCGGCAACCTGCGACTGCGTACCGCAACGCCGCCGATCTCAGCCGCGCCAAGCGTAACGCTCAAAACCGTCGATAGCTCCAGCCCGAACCCCAACCCGCTCTTCGAGACGCACAACATTCCGACTCCTATCATCTCGCCTGAAGCGCGACTGAAAGCGCCCGGAGTGCCGCCCGTCGCCGAATATGATGTCGAAACTGCTGCCGGCACTGAATACGTATTTAATGGTTAATGGTTAATTGTTAATTGTTAATTGCCTGACGGACGATGGGAGAATTAAGAACTAATGTTACGCATACTGAATACGTATTTAATGGTTAATTGTTAATTGTTAATTGTTAATTGCCTGACGGACGATGGGAGAATTAAGAACTAATGTTACGCATTATGCAGTTTTTAGCACACAGATGACACGGATGACACAGATTTGCACAGATTTCATTCCGGTCTGTGCAAATCTGCATAATCTGTGTCATCCGTGTCATCCGTGTCATCTGCGTCATCTGCGTCATCTGCATAATCCGTGTCATCTGTGTCATCTGTGTCATCTGCGTGCCAAAAACCGGAGATACGGTCAGCTACGGTATGTCTTAATTCTCCCGTCGTCCGCAGGTAATTCTTAATTCTTAATTTTTAATTCTTAATTCAAGACGTCCGCAGGTAATTCATAATTCATAATTCATAATTTATAATTTAAAATGAGAATACTGTTTTGTTTTGTTGCGGCGCTGTTCTGTTCCTGCGCCGCCAATCGCACTGAACGGGAGACCGACCTCGCTCAGTATGTGAATCCGCTCGTCGGTACCGCTCTCGCCGGAAACACCTTCCCCGGCGCCATCACTCCGTTCGGAATGATACAGCTCAGTCCCGACACCAGATTCGAATGGCAAAGCTGTCCGGGCTACCACTACGGCGACACTGTTGTCTATGGGTTTAGCCACACGCATCTCTCCGGAACCGGCTGCGCCGACTACTGCGACTTCCTGTTCATGCCGTTCGTCGGCGCCACGTCGGTGATCAACACCGAATATCGCAGTCCCTTTTCGCAAGCGAGCGAAACAGCCGAAGCGGGATACTATTCCGTTGTCCTCGACAAACACGGTATCAAGGCGGAACTCACCGCCGCCCCTCGCGCCGGAGTGCAACGGTACTCGTTCCCGAAAAGCGACAAAGAGAAGGGTCTGCTCGTCGATCTGAAGCATCGCGACAAAACGCTCTACGGATACCTCGCCTACGATCCCCGCGACGGCATCCTGTCGGGCATTCGCAACTCGTCCATGTTCGCCGACTATCAGCAACTTTCGTTCGCCACGGCGTTCTCCGTCGCCCCGACGCGAATCGAGGTGTTTATCGACGATCAACTCGCTGCCTCCGAATCCGCAACCGGCAACGTTCAGTTCGCCGGCACAAACCTCAAGGCGCTGCTCTATTTCCCGCCCGAAGTCGAAGAGCTGACGCTCAAAACTGCCATCTCGTCAAACATCATGGCGGCGGATTCGACCGAAAAATGCCGCGCCGCCCGACATAACCTCGACGAATACTCCGACTTCGGATTCGACTTCGACCGGTTCAGACTCGCCGCCCGCAAACTGTGGAACGACGAACTGAGCCGCATCATCGTCGAAACCCGCGACACGGAAAAGAAGCGCGTCTTCTATACAGCCCTCTATCACACCTTCACCGCACCCTGCCTCTTCACCGACCGCGACGGAAGCTATTTCGGCATGGACCGCCGAATCCATCGCGCCGACGAGGGTCACGAGGTTTACACCGTCTTCTCGCTCTGGGACACCTACCGCACCCTCCACCCGCTGCTCAACATCATCGACCGCAAACGCTCGGAGGACTTCATCCGCACTTTCATGAAACATTACGAACAGGGCGGCTCGCTGCCCGTCTGGGAACTCTCCGGCTACGAAACCTCCTGCATGATAGGCTATCACTCCGCGCCGACGATCTACGACGCCTTCGCGAAGGGAATAGCGCCCTACGACCATGCCCGAATGTTGGAAGCTCTCGTACACTCTGCCAGAACCCGATGGCGCGGTCTCCCCGAATTCGCCGCCTGCGGATACATCCCCGCCGACGCCGAAAACGAAAGCGTGTCCAAAGCCCTCGAATATGCCTACGACGACTGGTGCATAGCACAGTTCGCCCGCGCAACGGGCAACGATGCTGTCTGGCGCGAATTTACCGACCGCAGCCAGTACTACAAGAACATACTCGACCCCGACGGCTTCATGCACGCCAGAATCAACGGCGCGTTCACCGAACCGTTCAACCCCTGCGAACTCAACGCCACGCTCACCGAAGCAAACTCGTGGCAGTACGCCACCTCAGTCCCGCACGACGCCGACACCTACATCGCTCTGCTCGGCGGAGAAAAAACCGCCGAACGCTTCTTCGACTCCCTGTTCGGAACTCCCTCGGAACGAATCAAGGGTCTGCACCCCGACGTCACCGGCCTGATAGGACAGTATGCCCACGGCAACGAACCGAGCCACCACGTAGCCTACTGGTACAACTTCACCGGCAGCCCCGACAAAACCGCACGCATCGTCCGCCGCATCATGAACGAATTCTACTCCTCGCGCCCCGACGGAATCTGCGGCAACGACGACTGCGGACAAATGTCCGCATGGTACGTCGCCTCCGCAATCGGATTCTATCCGTTCTGCCCCGGCTCGAACGTCTATCCGCTCGGCTCGCCGATTTTCGACAAAATCACTGTCCGGCTCGAAAACGGGAAACAGTTCGTTGTCCGCTGCATCAACCAGAACGACCGGAACATCTTCATCCGCTCGGCTCGCCTCAACGGACGAAACCACCCGAAATCCTTCATCGAATACAACGACATGAAGGACGGCGGCGAACTCGTTCTCCAAATGTCCGACACTCCGGGCGACGACTTCGGACGCGCTCCCGAAAACCGCCCCCGCACCCGCGTAGAACCCACCATCACTCTGACGCCGCGATTCTCTATCCCCCGCAAAACTTTCGCCGACTCCGCCACCCTCTCCATGTTCCTCTATCAGCCCGCCAGAAGAGACGACAAGCTCGACTTCGCCTTCCCTGCCGACACCGACGCAATCTATTACACGCTCGACGGCTCCGAACCCGACACAAGCTCCACCCTCTACACCGCTCCCATTCCCGTTGAATCGAACATGACGGTAAAAGCCGCAGCATACAGCAAAACCACCGGTTACAGCAAAACCGTCTCCGCCGGCTACACCCGCTACGCTCGCGACAAAGACATTATCAGCCAAACTCCCTGCACCCCCGCCTACGACGGCGGAGGCGACAACGCCCTCGTGGACGGACGACGCGGAGGAAAAATCTTCAACCTCGGCGAATGGCGCGGATACGACGGCAAGGACATGGAAGCCGTAATAGACCTTCGCGCAACGAAAAACATAGCCGAAGCCGGCGCCGGATTCATTCAGGACCTCGGCGTATGGATAGTGTTCCCCGCCGAAGTAACATTTGAAATATCCGACGACAATGTCAGTTACCGTCCCTACGGCACCGTAAAGTCGTCCGTGCCGCCGGAAAGCCGACACGCGCAAACCTTAGACTACGTTGTCCGGAAGCCCGCCCGCGCCCGCTACCTGCGCGTCCGTGCAAAACACTACGGCAAAATGCCCTCGTGGCACGTAGGCGCAGGGCTTAACTCGCACCTGTTTATCGATGAAATATTTATACGGTAGCTGTTTAAT
>JAITHX010000115.1 GCA_031279735.1 Prevotellaceae bacterium | reverse complement strand
CGCGGTGAAAAACGGGAGGAAGATTTTAAGACTTGCCCCCGTATTTTGGACACCCCACCCCGTACCCTCTAAATTTTTTCTACCTTTGCGCCCAAAACATTAACAACTCAAAAATTACTGTAAGATGAAAAAAAGTTTAGTATTGATTGCAGCGCTCTCCGGCTTGATTGCCTGCTCGGAAAATAATCTTTCGATAAAGGGAACGGTCGAGGGCGAACATTCGGGAAAGGTCTATCTGCAAAAGTTCGACAACAAAATGTTTCGCACCATAGCTTCCGCCGACATAAAGAACGGAAAGTTCGACTTCTCGCAAAATGCCGAAGTGCCCGAAATCTACGGATTAAGTCTGGATACAACAAAACGCGCCTATCTCCTCTTTCTGGACGGAAATCCGGTAAAGGTGACGCTCGACGCCGCCAATTACCAGAACACGAAGGTGACCGGATCGTCGCTGCATGATCTGTTCTTGGACTATAAGTCGAGGGATAACGTGAAGATAGACGAGTTCGTCAGAGAACATCCCGCCTCGCTGGTTGCGGCTTACGCGCTTTATCGCGATTTCTCGTACCAGCTTTCGTCCGACGAAATCCGTGCCTGCGTCGCGCTGCTCGACGCCTCCCTGCTGCAAACTCCCTACGTGCGCGTTCTGAACGAACTCGCGGAAACATTGGACGGAGTCGCCATAGGCAAGCCCGCTCCCGACTTTACGCTGAACGCTCCCGACGGAACGCCGGTGAAGTTCTCCGACAAACTGGGCAAAGGCTATGTGCTGCTGGATTTCTGGGCTTCGTGGTGCGGACCCTGCCGCCGCGAAAACCCCAATGTCGTGAACGCCTTCAATAAATATAAGAACAAGGGATTCGACATCTTCGGCGTATCTCTCGACCACAGCAGGGAAGCATGGACCAAAGCCATCGAAAGCGACAAGCTCGCGTGGACCAACGTCTCCGACCTTCAGTTCTGGAACTGCGCTCCGGCTAAGCTCTACGGCGTGAGAGCCATCCCCTCCAATGTCCTGATAGACCCGTCGGGCGTCATTGTCGCGAAGAATCTCGGCGGCGAAAAACTCGACATGGAGTTAAGCAAACTCTATTCGTCCGCAAAATAACAAGGATGAATCATGCTTAACGGAATACTGCGAATCGTCGGGCTTTTCGCACTTGTTCTCGCGTCGGCTTTTCGCGCCGACGCGAATATTGCCCGAATAAACGCGAAACCCGTCTGGCTTGCCGGACGGGAACGCGAAATGAATCTCAGCGTCGGTTTTCGCGCCGCTTTCAAAGCCGACGACCCCGATTCGGCAAAACTGAAACTCGCCGCCTCGACCATCTATCGCGTCTTTCTCAACGGCGAGTTTCTCGGTTCGGGACCTGCGCGCGCAGCTCACGGATATTTCAGAATCGACGAATACGATCTGAAACCCCGCCTCCGCAAGGGCGAAAATATAATTGCCGTAGAAGTCGCCGGCTATAATGTCAACACGTATTACACCCTCGACCAGCCCTCTTTCCTGCTTGCCGAAGTCCAGCTCGACGGCGCGACAGCTCTCGCCACCGGACAGGGCGGCGGGTTCGAAGCGTTTCAAATCCGCGAACGTCTCCGGAAGGTCGAGCGATACAGCTTTCAGCGTCCTTTCACCGAATACTACAGAATGAAGGAGGGCTTCGACCTCTGGCGCGCTTCGACCGCCGTTGCCGTAACAAAGCAGAAACTCGCGATTCAGCCTCCCGTCAAACTCCTGCCGCGCCGCGTGGCTATGCCCGACTACAAGATTGCCCTCCCCGCCACCGTCTATTCGCGGGGAACCGTGAAGCGCGTCAAACCCGAAAAGTATCACAAGGATCGTTCGCTCACCGGAATATCGCCCGTGTTCAAAGGCTATCCCGAAAGCGAACTCGAAACCGTGCCTCCGTCGCAGGAAATACAGGAGATAGTGACCGACAAAAGCGAAATTGTCAACAAACCCGCCCGTTTCGCAATGCCGCTGCATCTCGGCGCAAACGATTTTCATATTGTTGATATGGGAGTGAACCTGTCGGGATTCGTCGGCGCCAGGCTGCGGTGTTCGCAGCCGACGCGACTGTTTCTGTATTTCGACGAAATGCTTGTCGAGGGCGATGTCCAAACCCGCAAAAGAATGAACGACATCTGCAATCAGCTGGTTTACGAACTCGACGCCGGCGAATATTCCCTCGAAACTATCGAAGCCTACACTTTGCGCTACCTGAAAATAATCGTTCTCGAAGGCGAATGTGCCGTCGAACAAATCGCCCTGCGCGAATTTGCCTATCCCGAAAGCAAAAACGCAAACTTCGTCAGCGGCAGTTTCAAGCTGAACGCCATATTCGACGCCGCCAAACAAAGCTCCCGACAGAATATTCTCGACGTATTCATGGACTGCCCCTCCCGCGAACGCGCCGGCTGGCTGTGCGACAGCTATTTCTCCTCGATCATGGAACGGGAGTTCACCGGACGCTCCGACGTTTCCTACAACTTTCTCGAAAACTACGCCCTGCCCGAACGCTTCGATTCCCTGCCCGAAGGAATGATTCCAATGTGCTATCCCGCCGACCACTACAACGGCGAGTTCATTCCCAACTGGGCGCTCTGGTTCGTCGTTCAGCTCGACGACTACGCCCGTCGCGGCGGCGACCCCGCATTAGTCGAACGTCTGCAAAACAGAATAGAAAAACTGCTGGAATACTTCGCCCGTTTTGAAAACAGCGATGGACTGCTCGAACGGCTCGAACGATGGGTGTTCGTCGAATGGTCGAAAGCCAACAGCTTTACGCAGGACGTCAGCTACCCCTCCAACATGCTCTACGCCGCCGCGCTCGACTGCGCCGCACGCCTCTACCGCAACAGCGAAGCCGCTCAGAAAGCCGCTCAAAAAGCCGAAAAAATCCGCGCCGCCATCCGTCGCCTCTCCTACAACGGCGAATTTTTTACCGACAACGCCGTCCGTCGAAACGGAACCCTCGAACCCACCGGCAACACCACCGAAGTTTGTCAGTACTACGCCTTCTATTTCAACGTCGCCACCCCGGAATCGCATCCCGAACTGTGGAAAAAGCTCGTAGCCGACTTCGGTCCAAATCGCGACGCAACGAAGGTTTACCCCGAAGTCTATCGCGCAAACGCCTTTATGGGCAACTATCTGCGCATGGATTTGCTTTCGCGCTACGGACTCCCGAATCAGATGCTGCTCGAACTCCAAGACTACTTTTTCTATATGGCCGACAAAACCGGAACTCTCTGGGAACACGCCGACAGTCACGCAAGCTGCAACCACGGCTTCGCTTCCTACATCGGTCACGTGCTTTATCGCGACGTGCTGGGCATAAGCAATATCGACTACGCCGCCAAAGAAATAACTCTCCGCTTCTCCGACATTCCCCTCGACAGCTGCTTCGGCTCCATCCCCGTCGGCGACGAAGTGATTAAATTCCAATGGCAACGCGCCGGCAATACCATCGTCTATTCTCTCCACTCGCTGCCCGAAGGTTATGGCGTGAAAATCGAAAACATAGGCGGATCGAAAATTATGAAGGATTTTAGGTGATCTCGCGGTATGTTAGTGGTTAGTGGTTAGTGGTTAGTGGTTAGTGCTTGTCGGCTCAGTGTCTCCGTCTCACTCCACCCGTCCGGAAGGCACTAACCACTAACCACTAACCACTAACCACTATACCGGCGAAGCCTTCGTGTTTCTTCGTGTCATAATATTTTTGTTACATGTTTATTACACGAAGAAACACGAAGAAGGCGCGAAGAAACACGAAGGCTTCGCCGGTATGTTATGGTGTATGGGACTGGATGTCCAAAATTCGGAATGAAGATTTTTATGATTGCCCCCGTATTTTGGACACCTCACCCCATACCCTATAATACCCCATACCCTATTTCGATATAATTCGCGAAACCATGTCGAAAAACATGTAGAACCTCGTTTAGAGGAAGGATATAGGAAGGATATAGGAAGGATATAGGAAGGATACAGGAAGACCGAAGAAAGCCCGACAACGTTTGGGCTTGCAATGCACTACAGTCGGGTAGCGAAAAATGACAAAGCAAAACACACTTAAGCGCTGTTGGTTACAAAACGACCAAAATAGGCAAATCCTGCCGAAGAACATATCGCCGCGAAAAGAATTTTCAGCGGGCGGGGCTTGCCCCCGCCCGCTTGCCCCTGTATTTCGGGTGGTGGCGTGAATCCGTTGAAAGGTATTATTTCTGCGGTTCTGCCGGAAATTGTGTGGAAAAAGTTTGCGTGTTTTTTCACCGCGTTGCGGTGTTTTTGTAACGCAAAGGGCGCAA
>JAITHX010000074.1 GCA_031279735.1 Prevotellaceae bacterium | reverse complement strand
ATGCATCCCGAAAATTTGCGGGTTACGTACCCTATTACGCACGGTTTTATGTAACTGAACTTTCCTAATCCGATTTAAGATGTTGACTGTCAATAAATCTTTATGTAACTGAACTTTCCCGCCCAATTGCGTCGCGCATTATTTCAGATACGCTCGACAATGAATTAAGAATTAAGAATTAAAAATTAAGAATTGCCCGACGGAAAGTCGGACGGTTCATTTCTCCCCTCGTCCGTCAGGCAATTTTGAATCTGTGTCATCCGCGTCATCCGCGTCATCTGTGTGCTAAGTTATTTCTAACACATCCCTAAATGCCGCAGAGCATATCGTCGTTCCGGGTATAGGAAGGATAGAGGAAGGATACAGGAAGGATACAGGAAGGGCGAAGGAAGGACGACAGCGAGGCTTGTTTCAGGACGTTACAGTCGGGGGTGCCGCGAGCATAGACTGTATCGCGCTGAACGCATGGATGCTTCAAAAACGTAAAAGACGGTCGAAATGCACGAATTATGTCGAAAAACATGCGTGTCTCGAAAATAACGCCGGAAGCCGAAAAATCTTAAGGCGCAGGGCGGGGTTTCAGACTCCGTCGGGACGGGCGCCCGAATCGGACGCGGAACTCGCGGAGACTATGGATGCGCCGGATTTGAATCCGCGTTATCCGCGCGCCAAGTTATTTCCGGCACATCCGAAGAATATGTAACTGAACTTTCCTTTGATTCTTTATCCATTTTCATCTTTTCAATTTGAATTTTGCGGACAAAAGCATATTTTTGCGACTTAAAAGCAAAACATTAGGATATGACTATCAAGGAAATAAAACGGCTTCGCGAAACTGAAGACAGGGTGGAATTCAAAGAGGCAAAGCGGGATTTCAACTTTGCCGGAGGCTCGCATTCAGACCCGAGAGACAGACGCCGATGCGTATTGGGCTATGTGGCGGCTTTAGCAAATGAAGGCGGCGGGTATCTGGTATTCGGCGTAAAGGAAAAGTCGCCGAACGAGATTGTAGGCACGGCTTTTGCCGAAGGTAAAATCGGCGAGCTTGCGGACGAAATTTACAAGCGCATGGAAATCCGCGTCGAAATTGAAGAACTGTTTGACAGCGGAAAACGGGTGCTGGTTTTCAAAATCCCTTCCCGACCGCCCGGCACGACACTGAAATTCGAAGGCGTTCCGCTGATGCGCATAGGCGACAGTCTGCGCGTGATGTCCGACAGCGAGATTTTCCGCATCCTGTCGGAACGGGCGCCGGATTTTTCGGCTACCGCGTGCGAAGGATTGACGCTTGAGGATTTAGACCCTGAAGCCATTAGGCTGATGAAAGCCGGATATGCCGAAAAACAGAAAAATCCCGATTTTGAAAATTTGCCCGATTTGCAGGTTTTGAATGATTTGGGACTGACAGAAAGAAGTAATCAGAGAGGCGATGCTGAACGCCATCGGGCATCGCTCATGGAACGATTGGAGCAGCGTGGTTGTCAAACAGTATCCCGACAGCATCAATATCATCAACGCGGGCGGATTCCCCAGCGGCGTTTCAAAGGATAATATTTTAACGGTCAGCAGTAAACCCCGCAACAGACGGGTAATGGAAGTGCTGGAAAAAACAGGCGAGGTCGAGCGTTCCGGACAGGGCGTTGACAAGATGTTTTACATTTGTCTGATGGAAGGCAAACCCTTGCCGGATTATTCTCAAACAGACGAATATCAGGTTGATTTACGGTTGCAGGCAAGGATTGTTGACGAAGCCTTCTACATTTTCGTGAATGAAATACAAAACCGAAGGAAAAACAAACTGAATGTATTCGACTTGTTGACGCTAGACAGGGTGCGACAGGGCATTTCAACTGATTTGTTCGAGGAATCGGTCGAAAAATTGCAGAGCGAAGGATTGATAAAGCTCCTAAATCCAGAATCCGCAGAATTCATTCTTTGTGACTTCTATTATGATATAATAAAACAAAGTGGCAGTGTAAATGGCAGCGTAAATGGCAGTGTAAATGGCAGTGATTTAGAAAAAACAATTTTAGAAATCATACGGCATAATGATAATATCAATATCAAAAAAATAAGCGAATTAATTAATATTCCATACAGAACTGCGGCAAGATATTTAGCAAAACTGAAAGAAGAAAATTTGATAGAATTTCGCGGATCACCTAAAACAGGCGGTTATTATCTGAAAAAATGATAAAATAAGTATGCAGCGTAATATATATGAACAGTTTATTGAAAATCTTTCCGAATAATACATTTCAATTCGCCATAAGAACGCCCGATTTCGCCATGAGAATTGATTTTTAGAACTTGTTTATTTTATTACTGCGCTTATTACAAGTGTATTGATTTAACTTTTCAATTCGCCATAAGAATTGACGACGGATTCCTTCCGATTTGAAACTAAGCGATTACAATAGAGTGTACCATTCCACGATTCCATATATTAGAGTTCATGTAGATGAAAATATTCTATTGAATACATTCGACTTGTTGACGTTAGGCAAGGTGCGGCAGGGCATTTCAGCGGCAGTGTATTTGGCAGTGTAAGTATAAATGGCAGTGTATTTGGCAGTGTAATGGCAGTGTAAATTAAACAACTTAGCACACAGATGAGGCGAATTTACACAGATTCAAATTCGCCGCGTAAATCCGTCGAATCCGCGTCATCCGCGTGCTAAAAATACGAACTGCATCTAAATTATTTATCCCTAAAACGCGCAGCCTATCGAAAATTGTATCACATTGTGTTTCCACGCCGAGACGGATATGCCGTCTTGGTTATAGCTCGCCGTCTTGGTTAAACCCAAGTTGTAACGGGCGCCAACGTGAAATTTACGGGCAAAGGCGTATTGCAGCCCCATGGCGATTGAAACATCAAAGGGATTGAACCCTTCGTCGTTAAATTCATCTCCCGAATAGGTTATATCCTGATATGTTACGGATTTGTAAACATTAAATCCGAATTGAGGTCCCGCCAATATGCTTAATCCCGCGACCGGCTTCAGCTCAAACAGAATCGGCATGTTGACGTAATAAAAAGCATAGCTTGTCGACACTTCCGGAAATGCCGGCATTTCCGGCACTTCCGGCAATTGCTGCGCTAAAAAAGAGGAAAGCTTCTGTTTGCCGCCCTGCATGGAAAACACAAATTCGTGCTGGATTCCTATAAGCTGCGAGAAACTGTAGTTCATAAATCCGCCGACATGAAATCCAACGGACATGCCGTCGCTTTGGGTGATGGCGACGGTTATTCCGTTGCCGGCTCCTTTGATATCCGAAACGGAGGATAAATTCATCCCCGCCTTCACGCCGAATCTAATCGGCTTTTCCTGCGCGTTTGCGCATAGACTTATTAGCAATACTGCTAAGATGGCTGTTACTTTGTTCATTTGAATTTTGTTTGTTTCACTTGGATTATTACGCTTTTTCTTAATTCACAACAACGTTATATTCTACGTTCCCGCAAAGCGCTCTTTGCCGGAAAATCGTATGGACAGCGTTTTTTTCTTCGCCGGTTTTTTCATTGACAGCTACCGTATTCCTTGCCATAAACGCACATTCTTAAATTCGCGGCAAAGATAACGAATAAAATTCAACGGAGATTATGTCTACCTTTGCCTCCCGTTAATAATGTGTAAAACATATAAATTTTAGACTGCAGAATGAATACAAAACAGAACACAAAACAATGTCCGGCGTGCGGAACTCCGTTCGAATCCGCCGCCCTCCGATGCAAAGACCACAGCGTTAGCGGCGAATGGTTCGACGTTTTTGTCTGTCGCCGCTGCGGGTTCGCATCCACCGAACCGCAGCCCTCGCCTGAAACTATAGGAAAATACTACGCGAGCGATGCCTACGTGTCGCACTCCGACACGCGCAAGGGCATAGTGAACAAACTGTATCATCTCGTTCGGATTAAAAACGCGGCGAATAAGGTGAATCTGGTCGCCCGCCTGCTGCCCGAAGGCGGCGAACTTGCCGACGCGGGTTGCGGAACAGGCTATTTTCTCGCCGCCTGCGCCCGCCGCGGCTGGAAGGTCGAAGGGGTGGAACCGAACGATGCGGCGCGCGCCATAGCCGAAAGCCGCATCGGAAAACCGCTGTTCGGCTCGCTGTCCGATGCCGAAAGCGCGGGACGACGCTTCGATGTCGTCACCCTGTGGCATGTTTTTGAACATCTCCACGACCCGAACGCCTCCATTGCCCTGCTGAAAAGACTGCTCAAACCGGGCGGAACACTGATTCTCGCCCTCCCCGACCGACTTAGCGACGACGCGACGCACTACGGCGAACATTGGGCTGCCTACGATGTGCCGCGGCATCTCTCGCATTTCACGCCCCTCGCCCTGCGGCTGCTCGCCGAAAAACACGGTTTCAGTCTCGAAAACACCACTCCAATGAAGTTCGACGCATACTATGTGAGCATGCTCAGCGAAGGACTGAAAGGCGTCGGCGGAACTCGCGCCTTCGTCAATGGTCTGATACGCGGCGCGCGGTCGAATCGCAAGGCGGCAGGAAACGGTCACTACTCAAGCCTGATCTTTGAATTAAGAATTAGGAATTAAGAATTAAGAATTGCCATTCGGAAATTTAAGAATTCTTAATTGGCAAAAAGAGTATGTCCGGCGTAAACGATTCGACTACGGGCAATATGTCGTATTCGAAGATTTTCAGTTTGGGTTTGTAGATGTAGTTGTACAGCACCTGTCCCCAATAGGCTACGTATGGTCCTGCGGCGGGCATCTGGTCGCGGATGTTGTTGAGCATTCTGACAACGATGTCGTAGTACCGGTCGTTGCCTTCAATCAGCGACATTAAGGTGAGAGCTTTAGCCATGAGAGCGTTTGACGACGGGATGGCTCTGTCCACCAAATCTCTCATTCGGGGGAGTTGCGGACGAACGGGGGCGGCGGAAAAGAAGAACATGCCCGATTTGAGGTCGTAGAAGTTGCGGAGGGTGTATTCGATCATGCCTTTTGCAATATCGACGTAGGATTTTTTTCCGGTGATTCTGTAAAGTCTGAGAAAGGCGTTGATGGTAAACGAATAGTCGTCGAGGCAGGCGGGCGTGGCGTTCGAGGCTATGCGCAGCATTTCGTAATTCGGCAAAATGTAGTTTTCGGCGATTTCGGCAGCCATTCTTTCCGACTGTTCGAGAACGGAGAGGGTGCCGAAACTCATGTACACTTCGCAGTATGCGCTAATGACAAGCGTGTTCCAGCCGGAGATGATTTTATCGTCGATGAGAGGCGGCTTGCGTTTTTTTCTTGCGTCGAGGAGGCGTTTCTTTATCAAGTCTATTTCGACGCGACATTCCCGATTGGAAAGCGAGTATTTGCGGGCGAGGGTTTCGATGTCGGCGTTGACGGACAGGACGTTTCTGTTTTCGCCCTCGATTATGCCGAAATAGTCTGCGGCGAGAGGGTAACGGTCGCCGAGTATTTGCTTGAGTTCGTCGGCGCGCCAAGTGTAGTAGCGACCGTCGAGTTCGTCGGATTCGGCGGAGATGGAAGAGGAGTACAGGTGATTGTCGGTCAGAAAGGCATCGTTCAGGAAGGCGATGGTTTCCTCTACCGTTTTCCTGTATAGCGGGTGAGGGTTCTGCTGGTGGCATCCGGAATAGATCATCAGGAGCATGGCGTTGTCGTACAGCATTTTTTCAAAGCGCGGCTTGTTCCACGTCGTGTCGTGCGAGCAGCGGAAGAAGCCGCCTCCGAGATGATCGTATATGCCTCCCCGCGAGATGTTTCCTATGGAAAATTCGACGAAGCGCACTAGCGAGACGTCTTTCAGATAATATCCCGAACAGAGAAGGAAAGCGAGCGATATGGGGAGCGGGAATTTTGGGGAACCGGAGGTGCCGCCGTTTTCGCAGTCGAATTTTCTGCGCCATGATTCGACGATGAGTCTGGCATCGTCGGGCGAGAAAGGTTTCAGTGGTTTCTGTTCGGTGCAATTGTCGCTTTGCAGGGAAGCGACGAGTTCCATTCCCGCTTCGACGAGTCTTTGTCGTTCGTGACGGTAAGTCCACGAGAGTTCGAGTATCACGCCGAGAAAATGTTCGGGTTCGTAGTAAGTTCCGCCGTAAACCGGCACGCCTTCGGAAGTGATAAAGCACGAAATAGGCCATCCTCCCTGACCGTTGATCGTTTCCACGACGGCGCCGTAGAACAGGTCGATGTCAGGACGTTCTTCGCGGTCAACCTTGACGCATACGAAATCTTCATTGAGTTTTCGCGCGATGTCGGGGTTGGAGAATGTTTTTCTCGACTGTTCGTGGCACCAGTGACAGGCATGAAAACCTATGCTGAGGAACACCAGTTTGTTTTCGGAGCGCGCTCTGTCGAAGGCGGCGTCGCACCATGGATACCATTCGACGGGCTGGTGCGAATGAGACTTGAGGAAAGTTCCGGTCTCGTAGTGTAGCAGATTATGTTTAATACTCATGGGGGTTGGAAATTGTTTCAAGTTTTATTTGCGATTCCGGTTACATTCGAGCTATATTCTATTAAGGGTAATGAAAGTGAACGGGAAAGGGAACTGGTCGTCTTGTCCCGTTTCGCGGAGTTCGGTTTTCCATTCGTCGGGCTGGAGTTCGGGAAAGAAAGCGTCGGCGCCGTCGTAAACCGCGCCTATCAGCGTCAGATAGATTTTTTCGGCAAAGGGAAGAGCTTGGCGATAGACGGATGCGCCTCCGACGACAAAGATTTCGCGCCCGAAGCCGGCAGCGATGTCGAGAGCCTCGTCGAGCGAGCGAGCCGCGACAATGCCGGATTCCGGCGGGAGGCTGCGACTTAGCACGATATTCGTTCTGTCGGGCAGAGGCTTGCCTATCGATTCGAAAGTTCGCCGCCCCATAACGACTGTATGACCTGACGTAATGGATTTGAAGCGTTTCAAGTCGGCGCGAATGTGCCACGGGAGGGCATTGTTTTTGCCCAGTGCATTGTTTTCGTCAATTGCTGCAATCAGAGCGAGCATATTCAATTAATTAGAGTCTGTCTATAAAGTCATTTTTATTCTTGTACTCATCACCCGAATATTGTAGGCAATGGCACTCCACAATACTTTTTGTTTAAAATGTTCCTCGCCTTTCCACGTGCAACG
>JAITHX010000187.1 GCA_031279735.1 Prevotellaceae bacterium | reverse complement strand
TTTTCCACACAATTCCCGGTAGAACCCTTTCTTTCAATTACGAATTACGAATTACGAATTACGACCCGCTTCGGCTGTACGTCCGCAGTCGTAATTCGTAATTCGTAATTCGTAATTGAGACATCCGTTTACGACCCGCTTCGGCTGTACGTCCGCAGTCGTAATTCGTAATTCGTAATTCGTAATTGAGACATCAGGCAATTCATAATTCATAATTCATAATTTCCACCGCGTATCCTCCTCCCGGAGCCGCCCGTTGTTTGAATTTCGTTTTGTGCGTCACCTCGATGGTTCTGACGGTGTAGGCTTGAGGATTTGTTTTGTAGTGAGCGTCGGGGGCGTCGGCATAGATTGTGGCGAGGTATTTTTTGTCGGGGTCAAGAAAGTCGAACGAGATGTTCGAGGTGAATCCCTTTTCTCCGCACACGCTGCCGACGAACCAGCTGTCGGAGTCTTTCGCTTTGCGGGCAATAGTCAGATGGTCGCCCGGTTCGGCTTCGAGATATTTGCTGTCGTCCCAGTCCGTCGGCACGTTCTTGATGAATTGGAAGGCGTCGGGGAAACGATTGTAGTTTTCGGGCAGGTCGGCTGCCATTTGCAGCGGGCTGTACATGGTGACGTAGAGCGCCAGCTGATTGGCTATGGTGGCGTTTACATGCGAGGTGTTGTCCGGATTGAGTTTGCTGATGTCGGGTTCGAAGATGCCGGGGGTGTAGTCCATTGGTCCGCCTATGAGACGGGTGAACGGGAGAATGGTTGCGTGATTCGGATTGTTTCCGCCGAAAGCCTGATATTCCGTTCCGCGCGCCGATTCGTTGCCGATGAGGTTGGGATAAGTGCGGCAGATTCCGGTGGGGCGGGTGGCTTCGTGAGCGTTGACCATTATGCGGTATTCGGCGGCTTTCGCGACGGCGTAGAGGTAATGGTTGTTCATCCATTGACTGTAATGATGTTCGCCGCGGGGGATGATGTCGCCCACGTAGCCGCTTTTCACCGCGTCGTAGCCGTTGTCCTTCATGAAGCGGTAGGCGCGGTCGATGTGGCGCTCGTAGTTTCGGACTGAGGACGACGTTTCGTGGTGCATGATCATTTTCACTCCCTTTGAGGCGGCGTAACGGTGGATTTCCTTCGTGTCGAAGTCGGGATAGGGAGTCACGAAGTCGAAGACATAGTCTTTGGAGTTTCCGAACCAGTCTTCCCAGCCTACGTTCCAGCCTTCGACAAGCACGGCATCGAAACTGTGGAGGGCGGCGAAGTCGATATATTCCTTCACGCGGGCGGTGTTGGCGGCGTGACGTCCGCTGGGTTTCACACGGGCGAAATCGGTTGCGCCGAGCTGGACGCCGGCGAGTTCGTCGGTATAAGCCCACGAGCTTTTGCCTGTGATCATTTCCCACCATACGCCGACGTATTTCACGGGTTTGATCCACGACACGTCGGCAATCTTGCAGGGTTCGTTCAGATTCAGGGTGATTCGCGAAGCGAGAATATCGCGTGCATCGTCGGAGACGATAACCGTTCGCCACGGACTGTGACAAGGCGCCTGCAAGTGTCCCTTGCTTCCGTCGGCGTCGGGAGTGAGATGCGATTCGAAGACAAAGTTCTTGTCGTCCAGATTCAGGTGCATGCAGGAATAATCGACTAAAGCCGCCTCGTGCAGATTGATATAAATGCCGTCGGCGGTTTTCATTTGCAGGGAAGTCTGCACTCCGGTAGCCGAGAAGGGAGTTTGGGAGGAGTTTGGGGTGATGGCTTTGGACATCAGAGCGCGAATCTCCGAAAGGCGGGATGCGGTGTAATCATACTCCTGAGTGTCGTAGTCGCCGGGGATCCAGATGGCGACATGGTCGCCGGTCATGGCGAACTGCGTATGTTCCTCCTTGAGGGCGAAATGAATCAGGTTTTTCTGCTGGGGGAACTCGTAGCGGAAGCCCAGACCGTCGTCGAAAAGACGGAATCGGATGCGGACGGTTCGTTCGGTGGCGGGTTGATTCAGCGTTACGGTCAATTCGTTGTAGCGGTTGCGAATGTCCCGCGTTTCGCCCCAGACGGGCTGCCATGTCTCGTCGAAGGAGGCGGTTTCGGTGGCGGCGAGTTTGAAACCGTCGCGGAGATTAGTTTTCGCGTCCTTGAGTTCCGGACGCTGACCTTCGGGCGAAAAGTCGTCGAAAGTGCGCTTCACGCCTTCGGGCATCAGTTCCACGCCCAGCCTGCTCGGTTTGACAACCGGTTTGTCCTTATAATATAAGGTATAGGTCGGCGCGCCGTCGGAGGCGAGCGAAAAGTTCATCCGAAAGTTCCCTCCGGGGGAAGTCAGTGTCTGCGCGCTTGCGATGACGCAAAACATAGAGAGGATTAAAGTTCCTCCGATCTTTTTGTTCATGAAATACATTATGTTTTGTAATTTATTTGAAATACAAGCGATACTCTCCGGCTTCCAGCGTCACTTCCTCGTTCGGCGCGCCGACGGTTATTTCGGCACCCGAGAAGTATTCCGTCCATTTGCCGGTCTTGCCGAACGCCACTTTGCCCGTGCGGGCGTTCACGTCGAAGTTTGCTATTGCCGCTGCCGCTCTGTTGCCGTCGGTCAGCACTACGGATTTGAATCCCGACTTCAAGTCGGCGGCGAAGCTGGCGGTCGAGAACAGGGGATCGTTGACGTGCAGGTCGGTCATTGCGGCGAAGACATCGCGGAGAGCCTTGCGTTCGGGTTCGTCGAGATATTCCCAGAGTATAGGCTTTTTCCCCAGACGACCGCCATAGTCTATCGAAACGTCGTAGCCCATTTCGCCGAACTGCCAGATCATTTTCGGACCCGGAACAGAGAAGAAGACAACCGCCGCGGCTTCGGTGCGCCGGAGGGCGGTGGCGAGAGTTTGCACATTGTAGTCCGGTTTGCGGGAATCGTTGCCCCAAGTCTTGTTTTTGAACATGATTCGTTCCTCGTCGTGGCTTTCCATGTAGGAAATCAGGCGGGGGGAGTTCCACCCGCGCTGCCGGTAGGAAGCGGAGGAGAAGTCGGACTTGTCGCCGTCTATCCAGCCCATTGTGGCTTCGTTGACATTGTAGTTGAGGTTGCCCCAGAGGAACAGTCCGTAGTCGGCGAGTTCTTTTTCTTCGCGGTTTTCCGCCAGATGTTCGGCGATGACTATCGCGTCGGGATTGCGTTTTTTCACTCCGTCGCAGATGCGCTTCAGGTTTGCGATGCGGGCGGCGTCGTAGAGACTGCCCCAGTCGTCGCTGCCCGATGCGGGGTGCGGGGTGTTGGAAAAGCCCTTAGTGAAGTCGAAGCGAAAGCCGTCGATTCTGTACTCCTTCATCCAGTAGGCGCAAACGCTATCGACAAAGGCGCGGGTATAAGGGCTTTCATGGTTAAAGTCGTAGCCCCACTGCGCGTCGGGGTTCGCGAAGTTGGACTTGACGTTGTACCACGGGTTGTCGGGCGCCACCGTTCCGTCGGCTTGCCTGTACATGCGCACCATGGGACTTTGTCCGTAGCTGTGGTTCAGCACGAGATCCATGATGACGGCTATTCCGGCGGCGTGACATTCGTCGATAAACTCTTTGAACTCGCTGCTCGTTCCGTAGGATCTTTCGGGGGCGAAATAGAACGAGGGATTGTAGCCCCAGCCGTCGTCGCCCTCGAACTCGTTGAAAGGCATGAGTTCGACGGCGGTAACGCCGAGTGATTTCAGATAGGGCAAACGTTCCTGCACGCCCTTGATGTTGCGTTTGGCGCTGAAGTCGCGAATCAGAATCTCATATACAACCAGACGCTCAGGGTTGCCGGCGGAGAAGCGATTCGTTTTCCACTGGTAGCCGTCGGGCTTAAGGGTCACAACCATTGCCGGATCGTTGTTGTTCGCGTTTCGCTCGACCACCGACGAGGCATAAGGATCGGCAACGCGCTCCTTGTCGTCAATCAGATACTGGCACACGTAAGAACGGTTCCTGTCCAATCCTCCGAGTTTGATTCTGAACCTGTCGCCGTCGCCGCGAAGCTGATATTGGGGCAAGGTTTTCCAGTCGTTGAACTCTCCGACCAGATAAACCGACTTCTTGCCGGGTGCGAAAAGCACGAAAGCCAGCGTGTCCTCGCCGATGCGGGTAATGCCGTCGCGAATAGCGGGATCGACGGGAGGAGGAATATATTCGTCCGGAATGCGGCTGTTTTTGCTGCATGAGGCAAAGAGCGCCGCAAGCAGAAGCAACGGGAATATTTTCATTGTTATACGGTTGTTATACTATCGTTATACTATTGTACTATTGTTCTGCAAAAAAAAGACGAGACGAACGGGAACGAACCGCCCGCCTCATCGGATAAAAATAATAGACTCAATGTCGCCGATTCCGATGTCAATTTCCGGAACGGCGATTTCTTCTTGTCCGGCGATGCGCCGGAAGCAGTGTCGAGTGAGAATGAGACGGACGGGAACGAACCGCCCGCCTCATCTGATAAAAATAATATGCTCAATGTCGCCGATTCCGATGTCAATTTCCGGAGCGGCGATTTCTTATTCTTCTTCTTCTTGTCCGGCGACGGAAAGCCGCCGGAAGCGATGTCGCGTGAAGCAAATGAGACGAGCGAGAGCGAATCGCCCGCCTCATTTTGATAAATATAAGTTCCAAATAGACTCGCCGGTTCGGGTATTGGAATCCCTAACGACGATATTTCCTTCGATTTTGCATGCCGGAACAATACCCCGCTCGACGGCGAAAACACGTCCGCCGCAAGTTTGCCCGATGCCGGCGCGACAGACGGAACCCGTCCGCCCGCCTCGCCGATATACATTCGGGATTTATTCGATGTTACCTGTGCCGGCATTGAAATCCAATGTTACTGTTTTCCCTGCCTCTACCGCTACCGAAGTCTGATCGCCTCCGTTGCCGCGATACTCGATCTTGCCGTTAAACACCATGAACTCCATTTGCCACCATTCGGCTCCGGTCCCCGACGACGTGGCGTACATCCGAAGATTGCCCGCAGCCGCAGTCGCGATCTTCATCTTTCCGTTCTCCGCTACAAAGGGATACTGTCCCGCGTTCCATCCGCCGAAGCAGTCGCCCATTCCGTAAACCTTGGCGGGTTCGATGGTGATTTTCTTATTCTCCAAGTCTATGTAAACGCTATACACCCCGTTGGCGGCAACAACTGCATTGCCGTCGCTCTGAGTGAAACCCTCGTTGGTCTCCGAACCGCTGAAGTCGCCTTTCCATTCTTTACCGGGTGCCCATTTGAAAGGCGCGCCGGCAGAGAAGCGACGAACGCACCAGAAATGCCCCGGAGTGCCGTTGACCGGCGTCAGTTCCGCAACGTCGGGACTCTCCCAATCCCAATTGCCGAACTCTGCGCCTATCATATAGACTGCATCGGGGTATTCGGGCAGTTCTATCGCTTCGCCCTTTTCCGCGCTTGCCGCGAAAGCCGCAGATTTCACGTCGAACGACAGGGTCAGATCGTATTGCGCCGCATCGACCACGCCTATGTTCTTTCCTCCGTCCTTCAAATTTAAGGACGACGAGCTGATTTTGGCGTCGCCGTTGTTTTCCTCGACCGAACCCATGTTCGTGAAAAGGCGCACGTCGGCGGAACCGTAAGGCACAACTATTTCCCAGTTGATAAAACGGAACTTCATTTCGCCCGGCAACAGCGGGAGCGAAGCGGTGAAACTTGCCGTCAGCGAACTTTCGTCGAACGACGGCGCGAGCGGAGTGCCCTCGTTCCAGCCTCCCGGAGTGGCGGAACCTGCAACAACCCATGGGGTGGCGAGGACGGTCAGATGATTGTCCTTCGAGTTGAGAACCAGGAAATACAAACCGTCGGAAGCAACCGTGAAGCCTGCCCCGCCCGAAGCAAGAGCCACAGTTTCGCCCGCCACCGTGCTGCCTTTGCCCAGATCGGCAGTAGCGCCGGAGGCATCGACTTTGGCTATCGTAAATTCCTTGCCCGCCTTCAGCCAAGTGAACTTGGAGTACATGCCGGGGAACTGCTCCGCCGTTTCTCCGTCGCGCGGCGACAGCGGAGCGTCACCGAAGGACGCTGCGGGAGCTACGGCACTGTAAACCGTGGCTTCGCCCGCAACATAAAAGCCCTGTTGAATGTCGGTCACAATCTTCCAGTTTTCGTTGTCCCGACAGCCGGCCGCAAGCAGGAGCAGCAAGGCGGCGGCAAGTATATTAATGGATATATTTTTCATCGTCTTTCTTTTTTATGCGTCTTTATTTATGCGTTAAAATCAATAACCGGGGTTTTGGGCGAGCTTGGAATTAAGACTCAAAACGTCGTCGTGAATCGGAAACACGTCGAGATGCTTGCCCGTCGCCGGACGATGGGTGATCGCTTTGTTGTACTGACCGAAACGAACCAAATCCTGACGCCTGTGTCCTTCCCATGCAAGTTCGAGCAGACGTTCGTCGAGAATATTCGCCAGAGTCGCGTTGCTGCGCGGGGGCACTCCGACGCGGGAGCGAACCCTGTTCAAATCATCGTCGCCGCTGCGTCCGCTGCGCACCAGAGCTTCGCTGCGCATCAGCAGAACGTCGGCATAGCGGAACAGCACATAGTCGTTGCGCTGGAGGTTGCCCGATTCCTGAGCGTTAGGGTCAGCTTCGTACTTCTTCATTCTGGCTCCGGCGGTCTTTTCGGCGGCGTCGTTCGAAATGTCCAGCTTTATGGCTTTGGGCGGATATTCAAGCTGCTCGTCGCCGTTAGACACCGGATTCCCGTTGAGATCGAAAACCTTGCCGTGATAGTAGGTCAAGTCGAAGCGCGGGTCTTCCGTGTCGGTCTCGTAGCCGAACACCGTCACGGCTTCTATCGTTGCCGCCGCTCCGTTCCATCCCGCCTGATTGTTTATCGCCTTCCCGTGTTCGTAGTGACGCGAACGAACCATGTTGTAGTTTCGCGCACTGTAGAGCACCGGATCCATGGGGATGACGAAGATGTTTTCCTTCGACGATTCGTTGGTCACGCTGAAATTCGCGCTGAAATCGGATGCCAGCTCATAGCCCAGATCCTTGATCTTGTCGCAATAGGCAATCACGGCGTCCCACGGGGTTTTCTCTCCGTCGGGGGTCTTGAACTTTATGTCGTCGAGGTTCGGTTTCGCGTCGTCAGTCCTGTCGTTGTCGGCATAGACTTCGGCGTTGAGAGCGAGACGGGCAAGGAGGAAATACGCCACGGGCTGAGTCATGCGCCCGTAGTATTCGCCCTGCAAATTGCTGTGAGCCGCGCTGAGCAGATCGACCGACTCCTCGAGTTCCTTCCTGACGAAGGCGAAAACCTCCGGACGCTGGGACTGGCTGACGTCGGCGATTTTAGTGTTGGACGATGTGATGATAGGCACCCTGCCGAACATGTCGAGCAGATAATAATAGAACAATGCGCGAACGGCGCGAAGCTCCGCCCTGTAAGCCTTGAAATGTTCCGTTTCGGGAGAAGCCTCGAGCAGCTCCTCGATTTTGTCGAGCGACTGATTGGCAATCCCGACAACCCGATACAGATAATCCCACGACGACTTTACCAAATCGTTCTTGGTGCCCCATTCGTGTCTGAACAAAGCCTGCCACAAGCCGCCGTCGTACCAGTCGCCGCCCCTCGTGGGCAGCATGGCTTCGTCGGTGCTGAAGGTATTCAAGTCATAGATTCCGCGATCGGTGCCGCCAAGCCCCTGACCGCCGCCCGAACCGCCGATTTCGTTGTAAACACTCGCCACAGTCGAGAGATAGAGCAGCGAAGAACTCTGAGCCACTTCCTCCTCGTCCATGGCGTCCTTGGGATTTTCTTCGAGGAAGGCGTTGCATCCGCTCATTCCGAGAGCGAAAACGAAAACGAGAGCGGGAACGAAAACGGAAACGGAAACGGGAGATGCAGCCATACTGAATATATTCTTTTTCATAACAAGTCGATTTTTAAAAATTAACGCTTAAGCCAATTGAATAAGTGCGCGACAGAGGATAGAACCGCTTGTCGTCGAGACCGAGGTTGTCGTTCACCACTGCGCTGTTGATAAGAGGCGACAGCCCCGAATAGTTCGTGAAGTTGAAAATGTTGTTCACCGAAGCGCTCAGACGGATTTTCTTCACGAGTCTCAGTTTGTCGGTGTTGATATTGTAGCCCACGCTCAGATATTCCACCTGAAGATAGTCGCCCCGTTCGAGCCAGTAGTCTGTAAGTTTGGTGTCGCGGATGTTTTTCTCCGGCGCGCCCTCCATTACGTTGTATGTGGGGAAAGGATTCATGTTCATATAGGTCAGAGCGGTGCCGTTGTAAATCTTGTGACCGAAGGCGCCGTTGAGCTGCACCTGCGCGTCGAAGCGCTTGTAGCGGAAACCTATGTTGAAACCAAGATAAACCTTCGGCATGGACTGCCCTGCAACATAACGATCCTTGCCGTCGGCAAGGTCAACGCCCTGCGTGCCGTCGATGTCGAGAACATTATAGTTGTACTGTCCGAAGCCGTTGTCGATTAATCCGTTCGACTTGGGAAGGTAGAACACGCCCAGAGGCTGCCCCACGATGTTGTAGGTAACGTTGTTGTGTCCGCCGATAAGTCCGGCGCCCGAAACGCTCGCGAGCGACATGTATTCCCGCGCCGAGAGGTTTTCGCCCATGTAGGTTCCGCTCAGCGAGAGGAGTTTGTTCTGCTGCCACGCAAAGTTGGCGGAAACCGTAAGCTCCGTGTCCTTCTTCCTTACGGGAACCGCGCCCAGCGAGACTTCCACCCCGTTGTTGCGCATAGCGCCCAGATTGGCAAGCATGGTCGGAAAGATGAACGGAGGAACCGGCACGTCGTAGTTATAAAGCAGATCGACGGTTTTGGACGTATAGACGTCGATGGTCGCGGTGAGCCTGTCGTCCCACAAGCCTATGTCCAGCCCCGCGTCGAAAGTCTGCTTGGTTTCCCAGCGCAGGTCTGGATTCGCATTGCCGCGGATTACGGGCGACACGGCGGGACGACCGTCGATGGAACTGAGCTTGTTGTCGTCCGACGGTCCGTAGAGGGCAAGCGACTTGTAGGACTCTATCGCGTCCTGGTTGCCCGTCATGCCGTAGCCCGCTCTGAGCTTGAGATTGTTCACTGCGCGAACGCTCTTCATGAACGCTTCTTCGCCTATATCCCACGCGAGCGATGCCGAAGGGAAGAAACCCCACTTGTTGTTCTTGCCGAGCTTGGAAGAGGCGTCGGTGCGCAGGTTGACGGTGGCGATATACTTGCGGTCGTAAACATAGTTGAAGCGTCCCATGAACGACGCCAGCTGATATGCATTGTAGTAGGAACTCACATCGCCGTATTTCACGTTCGCTCCGCCTTTCAGATTGTTGTAGCCGTAAAAGTCGGCGTCGTCGAAGCCGCGCGCTCCGGCGCCGAAGCCCGTGTTTTCATAGCGCTGCACTTCGGCAAGTCCGAGGAAATCCATTGCGTGACGGTCGATTTTCTTCTTGTAGTTCAACATGAGGTTTCCCATCACCGACTTGCTCTTGTGGTCGTTCCGCGTGGCGTGTCCCATGTCGCCCTGACCAGCCTTTATGTTCTTGGGAACGTAGAGCATGTTTTCCTTCACCCCGTAGGTATAGGAACCGAAAGCGCTGAGCTTGAGATCCTCGACTATAGTCCACGTGAGCTTGGCGTGAACGTTGACGTTGGTGAAAACTTCGCGGTCGTCAATCTCCAGTCGCCCGACGGGATTCTGGACTTCGTTGGCGTTGGGGTCTTCGGGCCATGTTCCGTCGGGATTGGCAACGGCGGGAAAAGTGGGATTGAAAGCGGCTGCCGAATAGAAGGTTTTGAAATAGTCGTTCAGATAACGCTTGTTGACCTGCGATCCGAACATGCCGAGATCGGCGAGCAGCCTGCCGTCGAACATGGTTTGCGCGGCGTCGAGCTTCACCGTGGCGTTCTGCATCGAGTTGTTGCGGATGATGCCCTGCTGATCGACTATGCCCACCGAAGCCCGATAGCCGGAACGGTCGGACATCGAGCCTCCGAACGACACGTTATGACTTTGCGTGTAGCCCATTCGCTCCATTTCCTCGAAAAAGTTTGTGCTTCCGCCCTTGTCGAGAGCGTTCCGGTAGCCGCCGTTCTTCACAGCCTCCCTATACTGTGCGGCGCTCAGCATCTTCAGATTCTTGTAGATGCTTTCCACGCCGAACGAGCCGTCGTAGTTCAGCGACTTAGCCTCGCCTCCGCTCTTGCCCTTGACGGTTGTGACCACAAGCACTCCGCTCGCCCCGCGCGACCCGTACTGAGCCGCTTCGGAAGCGTCCTTAAGCACGGTGATGCTCTCGATGTCGCTAGGAGCTATGGCGTTCAGAAGCGCCAGATCGCCGAAAACCCCGTCGATGATCACCAGAGGGTCGTTTCCGCCGGTGAGCGAAGTCGTGCCCCGCACGCGGATGGAAGCGCCGGCCGTCGGGTCGCCTCCCGCCTTGGAGATGTTCACCCCCGCAGCCTTGCCCTTAATAGCCTGAAGCGGATTGACCACCACTCCGGCGTTCATGTCGTCGCGCCCGATTTTCTGTACGGCGCCCGAAATGGTCTTTTGACTGCCGGTGGCATACCCTACGAAAATAACCTCCTCCAGCAATTGTTCGTCGTCCTCGAGCACTACGTCTATAACAGACTTCGCGCCGACCACAACTTCCTGTGTGGCGAAACCAAGCAGAGAAAACACCAGAGTGCCGTCGGCCGGAACATTCAGCTGGAATTTCCCGCCGATATCCGTAAGCGTACCGACATTGCTGCCCTTAACCGTGACCGTAACCCCGGGAACCGGTTCGTCCTGCACATCCTTTACGACGCCCGAAACAGGAATCCCCGTCTGAGCTTTTAATCCGTAGCCGAGAAACAACCCGACCGCGGCAACAAGGAACATTCGTTCCATAATTCTAACAAATCGTAATCCCATTAAGTGTACATTTAAATTGTTCCGGCAAAGATATTCGACTTTTCCGAACATGCAACACCGAATAAATGCCCGAAGTAGATTTTTTCCCACGCTATTCTCCCGTAACCGCGTGAAATCAACAGACAAAAAAAATTATCCACAGAAGGAAAAAGTAGATTTTTTAGGGGGTGCGGGGCTTTAGAGGGTGTGGGGTGTGGGGTATGGGGTGGGGTATAGGGTATGGGGTGCTTCGCCGGATGGCACTCCATATTCTGTATAGGGTATGGGATTTTATGGGGTTTTACAGGGTATGGGCGGGCTGTCCGGAACTCCAGAAGCGGGTAACATCTTGCGTCTAATCCATACCATTTTATGAAAAGCATACCGCAAAATGATACTGTCGCAAAAACAGCGCGGAGAGTCGGGGAGAGTTCCGGAGATGGAAAAGATTGCGGGTCAAGCCCGCAATGATCGTCCGGCCGCAGGGAGCGTTCCAGCCGTCCAGCCGTCCAGCCGTCCATTCGTCCATTCATCCATTCGTCCATTCGCCCAGTCATCCGTGTCCTGCCGTCTCGCTCGACTCCTGAACGCTCCCTCCGGCCGGACGGTCATTGCGGGCTTGACCCGCAATCTTTTCCATCTCCAGAACGCTCACCGACTCTCCGCGCTGTTTTTGCGACAGTATCACTTTGCAATATGATTTTTATAAAGCAGTATATATTAGACGTGAAGTATCCCCCCGCTTCTGGAGTTCTGAAGTTATAAATTATGAATTGCCCGACGGACGCGGGGAGAAATGAACCGTCCGACTTTCCGTCAGGCAATTCTTAATTTTTAATTCTTAATTAAAGCGTCGTTCGCTGCATTTCGGCAAAGCGACTCTCCAGCTCTTTAATGTACTTGTCTTTCTCTTCGAGCGCCTTGTCTATCTCTTCGAGCGTCCTGTCTTTCTCTTCGAGCACCCTGTCTAGCTCTTCGAGCGTCCTGTCTTTCTCTTCGAGCGCCTCTAGCACTTCGATCATCTTGTCATACTCTTCAATAATCTTGTCTTTCCTCGCGTTTTCCCGTTCCCACTTTCGAGCATCTTCCAGAAAAATGTATTCCGCCTCCATCCTCGCCATTATCTCGCGGTTCACGACAGCCAAGGACAGACGGCGAAACACGGAACGGTATCTTTTGGGGAATTTAGCGTCGTTCACATTGAGGAATTTAGCGTCGTCCGACCAGCGGTGCTTCTGGTCGAAAACGTCGAGCAGTCTTTCGAGGTCGTTGCGGTGTCTTTTCCTCAGCCAGTTGATCCGTATGACCCGCGAGCGGTGGTGCAGACTGTCGATAAACCTGTTCGAGGAGATTTCGATAACATCGTTCGTTACCGCGTCCGTCACTCTGCTGTCCGCGCAAACAATCGGATGGTCGGGAAGGTCGATGTCTTGTTCTATCAGAAAGATGCAGTAGATATGTCGCGTCATGTCGGTTTTGTTTTCCTTGTAAACGTTGCTCGAACTCTGGTGCAGCGCGCCGATATTCCGCCGGAAGCGCATGATGTCCGAGGCGAACTTCGCCTTCTGCATTTCTATATGCACCGTCTTTTGTCCTCCCGGAACGGATATGTGCGCCGAAAAGCCGAGCCGGCATACGGTATAGTTCGTTATCGTCACCGCTTTCTTCTTCTTCTTCTTCGGTTTCTTTTTGTTTCTGCTGGCGGGAGCGGCGGGTATCGCGTATTCTATCCTGGCGGGTTCGAGCGACAGCACCTCTTCCTCTATGATTGCCGAGATCAGCGCCGCGGCTACTTTTTCGTCTTCCATCATAAACTCGAAGACTACGTCGTAAATCGGGTTTGCTATTAGCATCGTTTTTTATGTTATGTATTATAAGTTATAAATTATGAATTGCCCGACGGAAAGTCGGACGGGTCATAATTCTCCCCGCGTCCGCAGGCAATTCATAATTCATAATTTATAATTCTTAATTAATTAAAGCGTCGTTCGCTGCATTTCGGCAAAGCGATTCTCCAGCTCTTTAATGTACCTGTCTTTCTCTCCGATCGTCTTGTCTTTCTCTTCGAGCGCCTTTACATGCTCTCCGATCGTCCTGTCTTTCTCTCCGATCGTCCTGTCTTTCTCTCCGATCGTCCTGTCTTTCTCTCCGATCGTCCTGTCTTTCTCTCCGATCGCCCTGTCTTTCTCTCCGATCGTCCTGTCTTTCTCTTCGATCGTCCTGTCTTTCTCTTCGATCGTCCTGTCTTTCTCTTCATGCGCCTTTACATGCTCTTCGATCGTCATGTCTTTCTTCGCGTTTTCCCGTTCCCACTTTCTAACTTCTTCCAGAAAATCGTCTTCCGCCTCCATCATCGCCCTCATCTCGCTGCTCACGACAGCCGAGGCCAGGCGGCGATACACGGAACGGTATTTTTCGGGGAATTTCTCGTCGTCCACATTGAGGTAGTGAGCGTCGTCCGACCAGCAGTGCTTCTGGTCGAAAACGTCGAGCAGTCTTTCGAGGTCGTTGCGGTGTCTTTTCCTCAGCCGGTTGATCTGTATGATCCACGAGCGGTGGTGCAGACTGTTGATAAATTCGTTCGAGGATGCTTTGACCCTCTTTCCGGTTACTACGTCCGTCACCCTGTTGTCCACGTGTATAATGGGATTTTTGGGAAGACCGATGTCGTATCCGAGCAGAAAGATGCAGTAGATTTGTCGCGACTTGTCGGTATTGTTGTCTCTGTAGATGTTGCCCGAACTATTGTACTGAGCGCCGATATACCGCCGAAAGCGCATGATGTCCGAGGATAGCTTAGCCTTCTGCACTTCTATATGCACCGTCTTTTGTCCTCCCGGAACGGATATGTGCGCCGTAAAGTCAAGCCGGCATACGGTATAGTTCGCTATCGCCTTCATCTTCGCCTCTATCTCCGTCTGCTCCTTCTTTTCCTCATTCTCCCCCGCCTCCGCTTTCTTCTTCTTCTTCGGTTTCTTTTTGTTTCTGCTGGCGGGAACGGCGGGTATCGTGTATTCTATCCTGGCGGGTTCGAGCGACAGCACCTCTTCCCCTATAATTGCCGCGATCAGTGCCGCGGCTGCTTTTTTGTCTTCCATCATAAACTTGAAGACTACGTCGTAAATTGGGTTTGCTATTAGCATCGTTTTTTATGTTATGAATTTCGCTGCAAAGATAACACAAATTTAATTGCGAATTGCAAATTATATTTCATACCCTGTGCCTATATCCCATACCCCGCAATAAGCGCTTTCATCTCTGCAACTTTCGCCGGATATTCGTCCTTAAGGTTGAAGCGTTCGCTTGGGTCGGCATCGAGGTTGAACAGCTCGACGACGGAAGAGGAGGAGCTTGTCGTTTCGCGATATTTCCATTCGCCGCACTTGACGGCTTCGACTTTGCCGTGATTAACCAGAAAGATCGGACGAAGCGGACAATGCTCGACCTTGCCCTCCAGCAGTCCGGCGATAGACGTTCCGTCGAGTTGTTTCGCCGGCAGTTCCGCCCCAGCCCATTCGGCAAGCGTCGGGAGTATATCCACATTGGACACAGGCTCCCGCAGCCGTCCCTTCCGCAGCCGTCCCTTCCGCAGCCTGTCCTTCCAGTAAACGATAAACGGCACTCGCACTCCTCCTTCGTAGGTGCTTGCCTTGGAGCCTCGGAACACGCCCGCCGCCCCGACGTGCCACGGCATCGTGACCCCGTCGGAAGCCATGCGCTGAGGGTATTCTATCCATGGTCCGTTGTCGCTCGAAAAGATGAGGATAGTGTTTTCGTCCAGCCCCTGCTGTTTGAGCGTTTTCCAAAGTTCCCGCAGACAGTCGTCCATTTCGCCGACCACCGCGCCGAGTTCTCCGCCCGCCTTCGACCGCAGACGCTGAGGCGAAGCGGCGAAAACCACCGGCAAATGCGGCATGTTGTAGGACAGATAGAGGAAAAAAGGCTTTTCCGCAGTCTGACGCTTCACGAAGTCTATCGCCTCGCGGGTGTAGAGCGAAGTGAGCAGAGAATCGGCGGGAGCCGATATTTCCGGCGTTCTGTTGCGGAATATCTTTATCGTCGTGTCGGTTTGCACGTAGGGATGACGATAATCGTGGCTGTACAACATTCCGTAGTACGAATCGAAACCCTGCGCCGTAGGGTGATGATGCGGGCGACTGTCGCCCAGATGCCATTTGCCCGTCATCGCCGTATTGTAGCCTGCGCTCTTGAGCATTTCGGCTATGGTGACTTCCTCGTCGGCCAAACCTCTGGTCGAGCCGGGACCTATGGGGTCGGGCAAACCGAGACGGGAAGCGTATCGGCCGGTGAGCAGCGAAGCGCGCGAGGGTGTGCTCGACGGACTTGTGACTACATAGTTCAGCCCCTGCACTCCCTCGGAAGCGAGCGAATCGAGAAAGGGGGTTTGCACTACGGGATTGCCGTAGCATCCGAGATCGGAGTATCCCAGATCGTCGGTCAGCACGAAGATGATGTTGGGACGCGCGCGCGTCGCCGATTCGCGCGCCGTCGATTCGCAATTGCCGAGTTGCGCCAGTATCGCCAAACTAATCAGCATCTCACACCCCTCCTTTTGAATCCCAGCCGACTCTTGTCGCGAGCTTTAAGTATTGCCGCCTCAGCGAGCGGCACGGAACATTTGCCTTTCTCCGAAACCACTGTCACCGCTCCGATTTTTTCGGCGGTTCGCAGCGCCTCCTCGTGCAGGGGCAGGTAGGACACCCCGACGGCAATGACGAACCCGTTCATGCTGTAACGCGCGCGGTTGGGGCTGCTGTGGACAACGGCAGCTACTTCGTCGAGCATCGCCTTGATTTTCGCGGGGTCGAACTCGCTGTCGGGACGCGAGCCCAGCAGCCATTCGTAGCAAGCCCAGCCTGCCGACATCCGCAATTCCTCCCCGCTTCTAATCCAGCGGTCGGCGACCGACTGTGCGAAATCAGTCTCGGCGAGGCTCACCGACACCACGTAATCCGAAAGCATATAGAAATACGCGGCATCCATCCAGCGCTCGAAATCGGCGGGCGTCATCGCCTTCGGATCGGCTATCATTCCCGCGAGATACATCGCATCGTAGTTCCCGGTGGAGTAAAGCAGCTCGGCGAGAGGCTGATTGCGTTTGATTTTCTTTGCCAGCGGGCGCATTGCGGTCGTGGGAACGCCGAAATGCGGTTCGCGCACTCCGTGAGCCTTGTAAACCCGCCGAGTCTGTTCTGTGGCGAGCGATTCAAGCTCGCTCATTGTTTCTTCCAGTGTCATATCATCAATTGGCTTTAATTATTAATACTTTATTCGCTGCTTGCGAAACGAACGCAAAGATAAGTATTTTTTGCGGGGTATGGGGTGTCCAAAATACGGGGGCAAGTCTTAGGGATGTGTTAGAAATAACTTAGCACACAGATGACGCGGATGACGCGGATGACACAGATTCAAATCCGCGTAAATCCGCGTAAATCCGCGTAAATCTGTAAAATCTGTGTCATCTGTGTGCTAAAAACCCGAACTGCATCCCTTATAAGTTATTTCTAACACATCCCTTATCCGATCCTGTGCCCGACAGGCACTAACCACTAACCACTAACCACTAACCACTAATCACTGAATTATTTCTTCCGGATACTTCGGCACGAAGCTCGGCGATTTGTTTGGGACGGAGGAATTAAAGTTGACGAAATTATTGAATCCGGACTGATTCAGTCGGGGATAGAATCCGGCTTTGAGTTCCAGCGTTCGTATCACGAGGAGGTCGTTTCTGATTCGTAT